>JBGSRQ010000346.1:0-1600 GCA_041737515.1 Rhodobacterales bacterium
GCGATGGCTGCGGCACAAGGGGCGGCGTCGGTGGTGATCAGCGCCCGGATCGAGGAAGAAATCAGCCAGCTTGCCGATGATGAAGCCGCGATGTTCCTTGCGGAAATGGGGCTGGAGGAGCCGGGGTTGGACCGTCTGATCAAGGCGGGATATCAACTGCTTGGGTTGCAAACCTATTTCACCGTCGGCCCCAAGGAGGCCCGCGCCTGGACGATACCCAAGGGCACACTTGCTCCGCAGGCGGCCGGCGTCATTCACGGTGACTTCGAAAAGGGGTTCATCCGGTCGGAAACCGTAGGTTACGCCGACTACATCGCAGGCAACGGCGAGGCGGGCGCCAAGGAAGCGGGCAAGTTCCGGGTGGAAGGCAAGACCTATGAGGTCAAGGATGGCGACGTTCTGCATTTCCTTTTCAGTGGTTGAGGAAGCTGCGCTAACCTGCGGGTCTTGAAGGCAAATGCCTAGGGCCGAATTGGAGGGCGAGATGGTCGAGCGGATCGGAGACGTGTCGTTCTGGTATGCCGACATCGGCATGCCCGCCCGTCGCGCGGCCCTGTCAGGGGACAGCCGCGCCGATGTCTGTATCATCGGGGCGGGCTACACTGGGCTTTGGTCGGCCTATTATCTGAAAAAGGCAAATCCCGACCTTGATGTGCTGGTGATCGAGCGTGAATTTGCAGGATTTGGGGCATCAGGCCGCAATGGGGGCTGGCTGACCGGCGGTTTTGCCTGGAACCATCAGCGCTATCTGGAAACGTCAGACGAGGCGTCGGTGCGCGCATTGGTGGCGGCGATGGGCGGCACCGTTGACGAGGTCATCCGGGTCGCCGAGGCCGAAGCGATTGATGCCGACATCCGTCGCACGGATGAATTGATGGTCGCAGTGACGCCCGCGCAGGCCGTGCGGATGCACGCCGAAGTGGCGCATCGCCGGCACTGGGGCGAAGACCGGGTGCATGCGATTGATGCGACGCAACTGCTTGATCGTATTCAGATGCCCGGCGCACTTGGTGCGATGGTTGTGGGCGGCGTGGCGCGCGTGCAACCGGCGAAACTGGTGCGCGGGTTGGCCGATGCTGCCGAACGTCTGGGCGTGCGGATTGTCGAGGCCACGACCGTTACCGCCATCTCGCCCGGGCGTGTGGACACTGACCAGGGCATCGTTCAGGCCCCGGTGATCCTGCGCTGCACCGAAGGGTTCACGGCCGAATTGCCCGGGTTGCGGCGCGAGTGGTTGCCGCTGAATTCGGCCCAGATCGTGACCGAGCCATTGTCCGGCGATATCTGGCAAAAGATCGGATGGCAAAATCATGAAATCGTGGGGGATTTTGCCAATGCCTATTGCTATTGCCAACGCACACGCGAGGGGCGGATCGCGGTGGGCGCGCGCGGTGTGCCCTATCGCTATGGCTCGGGGATTGATGCGCATGGCGCGCCAGATCCCGAAACGATCCACCGTCTGACGGCGATACTGCGCCAGCATTTCCCTGCTGCACGCGATACACGGATTGATCATGCATGGTGCGGGGTTTTGGGCGTTCCGCGCGACTGGTGCGCGACTGTGGGGTTCGATGCGGCGACGGGCATCGGCTGGGCGGGG
>JBGSRQ010000371.1:0-3179 GCA_041737515.1 Rhodobacterales bacterium
AGGCGCTGGGCCTCCAGCAAGGTCAGGTCATTGCGCAGGCCGCCCACTTCGGTGGTCAGCTTTTCGCGGCTGGCACCCAGCGACGCAATCTCGGCCTCCAGCCCTGCCTTGGTGGCGGCAAGGTCTTTCAGGCTGTCGGCAATCGCGCCCGTATCCACCGCGCCCGTATCCACCGTTCCCGTATCCACCGTTCCCGTATTCACTGCGCCAGCGGGCACGGTGCGCGTCGGCAGTTGCGCCTTGACCGCCGCCTCCACCGCCTTGGCGATCTGCGCGTCAACCGCCTTCTGGTCTGATTGTGTCGGATACTGGAATCGCCCGGCCCCCGCGCCGATGGTCACGAAATCCAGCGCCTCTCCGCCGCGTGCGATCAGCACGACCTTGTCGCCCACGGCAGGCACGGCATCAAAGCGCTTTTGAGCATCCTGCTGGGCAGCCAGATCAAAGATCGCATCCAGCCCGCCCGGCGCCTTGTCCAGATCAAGAACCTGCGCCACCTCATATCCGCGCCCGGTCAGGATGTCGGCCGCATCCAGAACGCCGAACTTGGTCAGATCGGGACGGCCATAGTCGGGTGCCGGGTCGGTAAAGCCGCCATCCGGCACGACAAATTTCTTGCGCGGCGGCCAGCGCAGATCGACCTCGGGGTTCACCGGGATGACGATCTTTGGTGGAATTTCCACATACCAATCGTCGATCTTTGGCCCCAGACCGCCCGGCTTTGGCGGCTCGGTGGACCCGCAGCAGCGTTTTTCCATTTCGGGCAGGAAGCTGTCAAAGAAACTGCCCTGATGATAGCGGTAGGATCGCCATGTCATCGCCTGCTTGCGGCAGCAAAAGGTGCAGAGTTTCGCAAGGATGATCTCGCCCGGCGCGAACGTCTCGAATGTGATGCAGCCAAGGGGCACGAGGGCCGGGTTGGCTGGCGCAGGCGCGCAGGGGGGCAGGGCGGTGGCACATTCGCAATCCACAAGAAACCGGCGTTCGTATTCGGCAACCGTGGCAATCTTGGCAACAGCGCGCTGCATCCGGCGTTTTTCGGCGGGGACGGCGGCGAGGCCTGCGATCGAATATTCGGCGTCTGCCTGCTTCCAGATTGCCGCGATTTCTTCGGCCTCGGGTGCGGAAATCAGCTTGGCGTAATCCTTCAGAAGACCGTCTGCGATCTTGTCGACCTCGCCCGCTTCGCCTGCTGTAAGGCCCACCGCCCCGTTCAGTGTGTTGTAACCGGCCCATACCGTGTTGACCTTGCGCAGCGCCTTGTCCTGCGCCACCGTCGCATTGCTCAGCGCGGTGCCGTATTGCAGACCCTTCTTGCCCGCCTCGCAGGCCGCAATCGCCTGTGCCCGGGTCGGATCGGCAGGCAGGGCGGTTTTGGCATCGACCAGATGCGGGATGATGCGGCCTTCGGCATCAAAGGAAATGGCAAAGCAGACCTCGCCATCCTTTTCCTGAATCGCGGGCGCGTCTTTCAACCCGTCGATCTCTTTAGCATTCAGGTCAACACTGCCCGCAGGCACCGACACGATCCTGCCCGCAGGATCAAGCGCCACACCCGCCGACCAGGCGATGACGCCGCGCTTGCCTGCCGGAATGGAAAGCCGCAGCCCGCACACAACCCCCCAATCCATCATCGAGCGCAGCACAAGGGTCAACGCCGAATTGTCCTCGACCTTGCACAGACGGTCCAGCGCCTCGGCCACGGTGCCCGCCCCGGCAAAGCGTTCGCAATCGTCCTTGGGGGTGTAGACCACCTTGGTGGCGGGCAGATTACAGATCGCATCAAGCGCGTTCTGCACGGTTTCAACCGGGCCATACCAATCGGGGCAGGCCGGAGCGTAGCTGACGTGATCCGCCGGAATGTCGGCCAGCGACGGCATCGAGATCTGGCGGCGCAGCGCATCCGGCGGCGCAATCGCCGCATCACCGCGAGTGGCGAACAGGGGGCAAAAGCTGTGCTCGATCCCGTAGGGCAGGGCCTTGCCCGCCACGGCCCCCACCAGCCGCAACTGATCGGCCACAGGGGCAAAGCGGCGCAGTTCCACCAGCCAGAAGTCGCCTGCCAGCACCGCGGCCCCCGCGAAATCAATCGTGAGGGTGAAGAATTCATGCGCAAGGCTGACGGTCGCCCCCGCACGGGTCAGCACGCCTGAACCAAGTGGTGCCGTGACAGCGCCGCCCAAAGCCACCGTCGCGGCCCCGTCCCAGCGGCGCACATGACTGAACGCGGGATTGCCGCCGGGCACCGGGAACAGATCGGCGCTCAGCATCGGACGCACGGCGGCAAAACTTCCCGCAAACGCCCCGATCTGCGCCTCGGTCGCTTCATTGAAGAACTCATACACGGCGGGGTCGCGCGCAAAGGCATCGCGGCTGGTCAGGTCGGCAAGGTTAGCGGTCAACTCCAGCGCCTCGGCGTTTTCCAGCGACCATGCCAGCGTCATAGCGGTAGGCGCCCCCGTGGCCGAACGGGTGACGGCAATCACCTCGATCCGGAACAGCGCATTGGGCAGGGTCTGGCTGACCTGCACCTCGGTGGCACAGGGGTCGCACAGGTCTTGGGCCACGACCACGTTCTTGGGCGCGATGCTGGCCTGACCCGTGCCTTTGGTGGCAAAGGGAAACGTCCCCGCGCGCATCGCCGCAAGCCCCGGTGCCGGATCATCGTCCGCAAGCGGAAACGCCTTGATCTGCACCATTCGTCGCGTGCGATAGCTGGTTTGCGCGCCGTGCAGGCCAGCATCGGCAAGATAGGGGTCTTGCAGTGCAAACACCGGGCGGTCCCAGACATCGGCGTATAGCAGCACCGGATCATTGCCAAGGACCGGCCCGGCGGGCAGATCAGCCTGCGCGGCCATTTGCGCCTTGAGAGTGGCTGGCGCGCCCGTCATCTCGAACCGGCCAACCTGCCCGCCGGCAACGACCGCCCCCGGTTGCAGCGCCGGAATTCCGCCGGCAAACCGGATCATTCCGCCATCGGCAGGCACACCCGCGCCCACCGCAACACGACCCAGCGCCTGATCGCGCGCCTGATGAAGCTGGCCCGCCTCGGTCAGGTCGGCGTCGGTGATCATGCCGCCCTGGACGTTCGCAATGTTGGAATAGCGGGCGTCGGCGCGGTGGCTAAGCCGGGAATTCGAGCCTTTCATCGGTCTGTCTCCTAACGAAATCAGTCTTGA
>JBGSRQ010000390.1:0-3229 GCA_041737515.1 Rhodobacterales bacterium
GCAAGACGCGCGGCAAACCAGCGTGCCGCATGGGCACGGCCAAGGGCCGCTTTCGCGCGGCCATCGGCGGTGGTCAGAACCTCGACCGCCATACGGGCAAGCGTTGTCACAGCGATTGTGCTGCCGCCAGAACCTCGTCCACATGGCCTTTGACCGACACCTTGCGCCAGTCCCGCACGATCTTGCCCGCGCCGTCGATCAGAAAGGTCGACCGCTCGATCCCGAAATAGGTTTTGCCATACATGCTTTTCTCGACCCAGGTTCCGTAGTCTTCGCAGGTGGTGCCGTTTTCATCGGACACGAGCATGATGCCAAGCTGATGTTTCTTAACAAATTTATCATGCGCCTTCAGGCTGTCTTTCGAAATTCCGATGATTGTCACGCCGGCCTTCGCGAAATCGGCTGCGCGGGCGGTGAACTCCAGCGCCTCGGTGGTGCAGCCCGGCGTGTCGTCCTTGGGGTAGAAGTAAAGCACCACCTTTCCGGGGCGCAGCGCTGACAGGCTGACGTTTTCGCCGCCATCACGGGGAAGGGTGAAATCGGGGGCCGTATCGCCGGTTGCGGGCATTGTGTTTCCTTGCTGCAAGGGATCGTCATTGGTGTTTTAGTTGTCTTTGCGCAAAGATAAAGGCACTGCAGTCGCATGCAGGCGAAAATGGCAAAGGTCGAATGACCAGATCGGGCAAGAAACGCGCGTCGCGAAAGACGCCAAAGGCCGCTGCAGCGGTCATCTTGGTCGTGGATGCGGATGCGGTTGAACCGCAGCCGACGGATCGCGCGACGCCCGAGGCGGTTCTGCCAGACGCAGCAGACCAGCCCAGTCCTTTGCCAAAGCCCGCACCTGAACCCGACGCGCCAGAGTCCGGGCCCGTGGTCGGGGCTGTTCCGGCGCCCGACGCAACGTCTGAGCCTGTGCCCGAGGTGACGGGCTCTGCGATACCGGTGAAAACCGCCCCCGAACGGACCGCCGGGCCCAGACGCAAAAGCCGCCACCACCGGATGCGCCTGCCGGGGATGGTGGTTCTTGTGCTGTTGGCAATCGTGCTGGGGTTCGCGGGACTGGCCCTGTCGGGGCGCGCGATCAACCTGCCGGTCTGGGCCGTGGCCGAGGTTGAAAACCGCATCAACAAAGGCCTGCAAGGCACAGGCGGAAATGCTGTTTCTGTCGGCGGCATCGTTTTCACGATGGACCGCACTTTTGTGCCACATATCGGGTTGCGCGATGTTCGGTTGTTGCGCCCCAAAGGCGAGGCGATCCTGAACCTGCCCGAGGCGCGGATAGTCATCGACCCAGGCCAGCTTTTGCTGGCAAGACTGCGAGTTCGGTCCGTTGCGGTGTCGGGTGTGCGGCTGCGGGCTGAGCGAAATCTGAACGGTCAGTTCGACTTTGGCGTGCAGACCGGTGCAGCGGCCCCGCTTGGCACTTTTGCCGAGGTCCTGGATGCGGCTGACACCTTCTTTTCATCCCCCGCCCTTGCCGGATTGCAGCAGATCGACGCCGAAGGCGTGTCGCTGACCCTGCGCGATGCACGCGCGGGCCGGGTCTGGCAGGTGGGTGACGGGCGCTTTGTTCTGGACAATCGCCCCGATGCGCTGGCGATGGAGATGAGCCTTTCGCTGGTTGGCGGCGGTGCCGCCCCGGCAACGGCGAAGGTGACCGTTATTACCCAGAAACGCAGCTCCGAGGCGCGGCTGACGGCAACTGTGAATGATATCGCCGCCAGCGACATTGCTGCACAGGCCGCACCGCTTGCGCTGCTGGGTGTGCTGGATGCGCGGGTGTCGGGGCAGATTTCCACGACGATCAGCGCATCTGGCCTGATCGACACGCTGGACGGTGAACTCGGCATCGGCAAGGGCGCATTGCAACCCACGCCGCAATCGCGCCCGCTGGTGTTTGATGCGGCCAAACTGTCGCTGGCATATGACCTTGCGACCCAACGCATCACGCTGCGCGAGATCAGCGTGCAAAGCCCGTCGCTGCGCACGCAGGCCTCGGGGCAGGTGCTGGTGCCGGGCATCGCCGCAGGTCTGCCCGATGCCTTTCTGGCACAGATCGACGTGAAGCAGGTCATGGTTGATCCCGCCGGGCTCTTTACCGAGCCTGTGCGGTTTTCCGATGGCGCGGCCGATATCCGCATCCGGCTGAACCCGTTCCGGGTGGATATCGGCCAGGTGGCTCTGGTCGAAGGCAACCGGAGGCTCAATGCCAAGGGGCATCTGACCGCCGGGGATGACGGCTGGCGCGCAAGCGTCGACATCGGGCTGAACGAGATCACGCATGACCGGCTTCTGGCGTTGTGGCCGCTGGCGCTGGTGCCCAATACCCGCGCCTGGCTGGCCGAGAATGTGCAGGAGGGCCTGCTGTCGGACGTGAAGGCCGCGATCCGCCTGGCCCCCGACACCCCGCCGCGCGTGTCGCTGGGGTATGGGTTTTCCAAGGCCGATGTCAAATTCCTGCGCAGCCTGCCGCCGATTCAGCAGGGCGACGGCTATGCGAACCTGGAGGGCAACACCTATACGATGTTCATGGATCAGGGTCAGGTCACACCGCCGCTGGGTGGGCCGATCGACATGAAGGGGTCGGTCTTTTCGGTGCTCGACATCCTGCAAAGTCCGGCGCAGGCCGAGATCACGCTGAAGACAGACAGCACACTGACGGCGACCCTGTCGCTGCTGGATGAAAAGCCGTTCAACTTTCTGACCAAGGCCGGGCGACCGGTCGAACTGGGGCAGGGGCATGCGGTGGTGGAAACGCTGTTGCGCCTGCCCTTGGCCAAGAAGGTGCTGGTCGATGATGTGCATTATGATGTGGCGGGAACGCTGAGCGATGTTTCATCCGACCTTCTGGTGCCCGGCAAGACGCTGACAGCGGCAGCACTGTCGATCAAGGCCACGCCCGGGGGCATGGTGATTGCCGGGCCGGGGCGTCTGGGCAAGGTGCCGTTCAACGTGACCTACCGCCAAAGCTTTTCTGCCGCCGAGCAGGGCCGTGGCAGCATCACGGGAACGGCCGAGTTGTCGCCCGTGACAGTGTCGGAATTCGGGATCGGGTTGCCCGATGGCATGCTGTCGGGCAAGGGCACGGCGCAGATCACGGTCGATCTGGCAAAGGCCGCCGCGCCAAAGCTGACGTTGACATCCGACCTGCGCGGCGTCGGGTTGAAGCTGCCGGAAATCGGCTGGAGCAAAGCCGCAGGGGCCAAGGGCAAGCTTGCGCTGACCGCGC
>JBGSRQ010000138.1:0-3880 GCA_041737515.1 Rhodobacterales bacterium
ACACCCACGAGGTCCGGAGGATCAGCGTGTTGCCGCCCGCCGCTTGCACGCCCACCTCACCCGCGCGCTTGCTGCGCCCATACGCGCCCAAAGGCCCGGTTGGATGATCGGGGCGTAACGGCTGATCCCCCGCCCCATCGAACACATAATCGGTCGAGATGTGCAGAAACGGAACACCCTTGGCAGCCGCCGCCCGCGCCATCGCAATGGGGGCAGCAGCGTTGATCACCGTCGCTGCTGCCTCGTCACCTTCTGCCTTGTCCACCGCCGTCCAGGCCGCCGCGTTGATCACAGCATCAACCTCTGCCGCCGCAATCACTGCCGCACAGGCCCCAGGATCGGTCAGATCAGCCCCGGCTCGCGAAAGGCACCGCAGACTGACGCCCGCGGGCACCCGCCGCACCAGTTCGCGCGCAACCTGCCCCGTCTCGCCAAAGACCAACAGCCTCATGCCCGGGTTCCAAGACGCAGGCCGACACCGCCACGCGCCTGCAAGGGCCGCCACCACTTTTCATTGGCCAGATACCAGTCCACGGTGCGACGCAGACCTTCCTCCAGCGTGACCGAGGGCCGCCAGCCCAGTTCGGTGCGGATGCGGGTCGGATCAATGGCATAGCGCGCGTCATGACCGGGGCGGTCGGTCACGAAGGTGATCAGGCGGTCATGCGGGGCACCGTCCGGTCGCGCCCCGTCCAGCAAAGCGCAGATCATCCGCACCAGATCAATGTTGCGCACCTCGTTCTCGCCGCCGATATTGTAGCTGCGCCCCACCGCCCCGCGCGCCAGCACGGTCAACAGGGCATCGGCGTGATCCTCGACATAAAGCCAGTCGCGCACGTTCGCGCCCGCGCCATAAACCGGGATCGGCTTGCCCGCCAAGGCGTTCAGGATCACCACAGGAATCAGCTTTTCCGGGAAATGATAGGGCCCGTAATTGTTGGAGCAATTGGTCAGCACCACCGGCAGGCCATAGGTTTCATGCCACGCCCGCACCAGATGGTCACTGGCCGCCTTGGTCGCCGCATAGGGGCTGTTGGGCGCGTAGGGCGTCGTTTCGGTGAACTGGCCCGTCGGGCCAAGGCTGCCGAACACCTCATCCGTGGAGATGTGGTGAAAGCGGAACGTTGCAGGCTTGCCCGCCCCGGTCCAATACGCCCGCGCCGCCTCCAGCAGATTGAAGGTGCCGGTGATGTTGGTCTGCACGAAATCCCCCGGCCCGTCGATGCTGCGATCCACATGGCTTTCGGCGGCAAGGTGCATCACGGCGTCGGGGGCATGTTCGGAAAACACGGCATCAAGCGCCGAACGGTCACGCAGATCGGCCTGCGCAAAGCTGTAAAGGGTGCTGGTGGCGACACTTTCCACATTCGCCAGACAAGCGGCATAGGTCAGGGCATCAAGGTTGATCACCTCATGCCCGCGTGCGACGGCCAGCCGCACGACTGCCGAGCCGATGAAGCCGGCACCGCCTGTGACCAGCAGCTTCATGGATGCGGCTCCCACGCAAAGGGCAGATCAGCGTCGCGCAGCAGGGCTGCCGCCTGATCCCTGGCCGATTGGATCGGCGGGCCGTTCAGCCCCCAGTCGATGCCGATGTCGGGGTCGTCCCAGCGTATCGCCTCATCATGGTCGGGGGCGTATTTGTCGGAACATTTGTATTGCACCTCGGTATCGGGAATGCGGGTGACAAAGCCGTGCAGAAAGCCCATTGGCACCAGCATTTGACGCGCGTTCTGCGCTGTCAGTTCCACCCCGACCCAGCGCCCGAACTGCGGCGAGCCGCGCCGCACGTCCACCGCCACATCGAAAACAGCACCCCGCGTGCAGCGCACCAGCTTGGCTTGGGCATGCGGCGGGCGTTGATAGTGCAGGCCCCGCAGCGTGCCCACCGCCGCAGACATCGAGTGGTTGTCCTGCACGAACCGCGTGCTGATCCCCTGCGCCGCAAATGTTGCCGCGTTCCACGTCTCGGAAAACCAGCCCCTGTCGTCGCCGAACCGTTTCGGCGTGATGATCAGCACATCGGCAAGGATGGTCGGTTCAATCTGCATGGGTCGGGGCGTCCGCTCTGATGGGCCTTTCGCCATTCAGTAAAGCAGAAGTGTCATTGCGCCCAGATGAAGTTTGCAACGGTGCCGCAGGCTTACTTCTTGATCACACCGATCGGATGATCGCCCTGTCACTTCCCCGCAAACAGCCGGTAATAAGCCCAGTCCGGCAGCAGTTGCGCCGCACGGAACACCAGCGCGAACCAGCCCGGAAAGCTGCGGCTGAAATGATCACCCTGCATCAGTTGCATCATATGCTCGGCGGCTTCTTCGGGTTCCATCAGGGCGGGCATCTTGAAGTCGTTCTTGTCGGTCAGCCGTGTGCGGATGAACCCCGGATTGCCAAGCTGCACGTCGATTCCACTGCCGCGCAGGTCGCAATACATGCTTTCGGCCAGCCCCATGACCCCGGCCTTGGACGCCGCATAGCCGATTGCCCCGGGCAGGCCCCGGAACCCCGAAAGCGAGCCGGTGATCACAATATGCCCGTGCCCGCGCGCCACCATGCCGGGCACCACGGCCCCCATGACCCGTGCGCAACCGGTCAGGTTGACGTCGCACATCGCCTCGACATCCTTACTGTTCCATTCCTGCGCCGTCGTCGGCCAGTAAACCCCGGCCAGAAATACCACGCCGTCCACATCGCTCACACGGTCCGCCGCCGCCTGAACCGAATCGCGGTCTGCCACATCGACTACCACTGCCTCGCCCTTGCCCGGCAGACTGGCGACCGCCTCGGCCAAAGTGTCCTCCGACCGCGCCGACAAGATGCAATATGCCCCGCGCGTGCTAAGCTTTTTGGCCAGGGCAAGGCCCAGTCCCTCGCTTGCCCCCACCAGCCAATAGCGTTTGCCTGCAAAATCCCTCATGCGGGGACCGGGCGCATTGTGGCCACCAGTTCGGCCACCTTGATGCCGAATTTGCGGAATTGGCTGCGGTTCATGATCGTTCCATTCTCCATCAGATACATCCAGTCGGTCACATCCAGCACATGCCCGCCTGCTTCGGCGTCAAGTGTGATGCGATAATTCAACTCGACCGCCGGCCCCTCGGCCCGTCCGAAGCCTTCGCCCGGAACGTCAGGTGCCGTGGCGCGGATGGTGCCGTCATTGCCCAGCATCAACGTCCAGCAGCGGTCTTGCGTGCGGCCACTGTCATAACGGAAATGCTCGCGCAGGGTTCCCGTATTCCCATCCCAAACCCCCTCCATATCTGCCACAAAGCGCGACGCCACGCGGCCGGTGGGCCCGTAAATCACACCTTCGCACAGGATCGGGCCATTCAGGTGGCGACGGATGTCGAACTCGGGCCCCTGGCCCTTGAAGTCTTTCGGACGCTGCGCACGAAAGCTCATCGTCAGATCATGGATGACCAGCCCGGCAATGGTCAGGGCGGCCCCCAGCAGCAGGAAAACAAGCGCTGTCATTCAAACCTCCGGAATGGCAATGGCGGCCAGAAGGCCGATGGCAAGGGTTTTGAGCGCGCAGGGAAGGGCTGCGTAAAGCAGGCTCAGAAAATGCAACGCGGGTTCGGAGTTCACCTCACCCGGCACAAAGCCGCGCCACTCCAGCGCGGGCAGCAGAGTGCCGGCCGCCAAAGCAAGCGAGAGTTTGGAGACGAAGGACCATAACCCGAAGGCCGTGGCAGGCCCCGCCTCGGGCGCGGCAGAGGCCAGATGGCGCGCGAAAATTGCGGGCAAAAGGGTCATGTCGGCACCCAGCGCCGCCCCCGATGCCGCCGAAATCACGCCAAAGGCCGCAACATCCCCCGCGCCCAGTGTCACCGCAAAGGCAAAGCTGATGATCGACAGTACCATCGCCGCCAGAAGCACC
>JBGSRQ010000445.1:0-2942 GCA_041737515.1 Rhodobacterales bacterium
CGACGACATGGCCCGCCAGTGCCGTTTCCTGCAGGGCCCGCAACCGGGGCGACGCCTCGACCAGCACCACCCTTGCCGCATCGTGAAACCCCGGAACGCCCCGTGCGGCGCGCAGGACATCGGCCATCAGCGTGCCGCGACCGGGGCCGATCTCGGCCAGCGCAAAAGACGCGGGCGCGCCCTGATCGAGCCAGCTTTGCGCCAAGGCAAGGCCCACCAGTTCGCCAAACATCTGGCTGATTTCGGGCGCGGTCGTGAAATCACCTTCGGCACCAAACGGGGGCTGCGTGGTGTAATACCCATGTTCTGGGTGCAGCAGGCACTCGGCCATGTAATCGGCCAGCGTGATCGGCCCGGTGGCCACGATCCGCCGGATCAGCAATGCCTCAAGCGGGGTCATGGACCGGGGTGGGCCGCGCCCGCAAAATGAGCCACAACCCGACCGCGATCATCGGAACTGACAGTGTCTGCCCCATCGTCAGCCCCCAGCCGCCGATGTGGTAGGCCAGCCCCAGCGGATTCCCCGGAGAGATGAATTGCGTATCAGGCTGACGCACGAATTCCACCGCAAACCGCGCAAGACCATAGCCCGCAAAGAAGAACCCCGTCGCCGACCCAGGCCAGCGCAGCCAATTGCGCCGCCAGACCAGATACAAAAGCAGAGCGCCCAGAATGAGCCCCTCTGTCGCGGCCTCGTAAAGCTGGCTGGGGTGGCGGGCACAGATGCCGATCACACCTTCGCAGGCTTGCGCTTGTTCGCCCGGAAAGGCGACACCCCACGGCAGATCTGTCGGGCGGCCCCACAGTTCGGCATTCACGAAATTCGCAAGCCGGCCCAGCAAAAGGCCCGGCGGCGTGGCCATCGCAAGCAAGTCGGCGGCAGACAACAGGGGCACGCCGTTCTTGCGGCAGAAAAGATAAAGCGCCGCACAGACGCCGGCAAACCCGCCGTGAAACGACATGCCGCCCTGCCAGACCTGCACAATGCCCAAGGGGTTGGCCAGATAGGTCAGCGGGTCGTAAAAGATCACATAGCCCAGCCGCCCGCCAATGATGACCCCAAGAATGACCCATGTCAGCAAGGACTCGACCTGCTCTGCGTTCATCGGCGGTTTGCCGGGCCACAGACGCGGGCTGCGCACCGCCGCCAGCACCAGCCGCCAGCCGATCAGCAAGCCCGCAATATAGGCCAGCGCATACCAGCGCAGCGGGATCTGGAACCCGAACACGGGGCTTGGAAAGACAAAGGGCGACAGGTCGGGAAAGGGGATATAGGACATGCGGCTTCCTTGGATTGGAATGGCTTTTCGGGGGCCGCGCGCCGCTTGTCAACCGCGCATCGGGTCGCCTTGTTTTGCGGCCCCGGCTGGCCCATATTGAGGGCAAGCAAAAGGAATACACCATGCAAACCCGCAACAAGATCTTCGACGACATCTCGCAACTGATGACCAACGCGATGGGCGTGGCGCAGGGCGCCAAGACCGAGGCAGAGACGGCGATGAAAAGCCTCGTCGACCGCTGGATGGCTGACCGTGATTTCGTGACGCGCGAGGAATTCGACGCCGTGCGCGCTATGGCGCAGAAAGCGCGCGAGGAGAATGAGGCGCTGTCGGCACGGATTGCAGCGCTGGAGGCGGGCAAGACCGCCTAGACCGCCGCCCGCCGCGCAGGTTCATTGGCGTTGGCCCGGCCGGGGTAGGCGCGTCAAAGGGCTTGGGCGCGGTTTCTGACCGAAAGGTTGTATGCAAACTGCCCTGACCCGAAATTCCGGCTGGCATCTGCGCGAAGCTGGGCCGGAACAACCTTGTCAAGAATGTATGACCCGAACCCTTTCCGGCTGGGTGCAGAGCCGATCTGAATGTCGCTTTCCTTCCATTCGAAGTCAAAGCCTTCCACGCCCGCACGCGACCAGCTTATGTTCAGTCGCCCGTCCGACCCGTTCAGCGCGCCGTATTTGATGGAATTGGTCGCAAGTTCGTGAATCGCCAGCGTGAAGATTTGCGCTTCGGTCGGGTCAAGCTGTATCGGCCCGCCGTCCACTGTGACGCGCCGCCGGGCGGAGTCCTTGAAATCAGCCAGTTCCCGGTCGATGATCTGATCTATCGTCATGCCATCCCAATGGTCGCCGGTCAGATATTTGTGGGTGCGGTGCAGTGCCATGAGGCGGCCATCGAATTTTGACAGGAACTGGTCGAAATCATCGGAATTCTCGACCGTGCGTCTGACGACCGCCGATACCAGACTGAAGATGTTCCCGATCCGGTGTTGCAATTCCTTTGCGATGGCATCCTTGAGTTGCTCGGCCATCACCTGTTTGGTCACATCCTGCGCCTTCTGGACCATGTATCGGATTTCGCCATCTGATTCGATGATCGGATTGTGGTGGCAGGTCCACCAGACCAGCTTTGTCTCGCCGGTGAATGCGCCGTCGTCATTCACGACCGGTATGGAATATGCCACCTCTGTCAGCGCGTTGGCTTCGCCGCCAAGGGCTGCCTGAAAAGCTGCATCAAACATTGCCAGCCGCTCGCCGTTTTCAGGAAAGGCGTCAAAGACATATTGCCCTTTGATATCCTCCAACCGGCGTTGCACGGTTTGCAGGTAAAGATCGCTTGCCGCACTTATTCGAAGCGCACGGTCCAGCACCAGCAGCGGGGCCGGGGCCTGTTTGAAGAACTGTTCCCAATCCATCGCATGCGTCATAGTGTTCGTCGTCCCCAGCAAACAAATTGCAATCAGAACATGTTGAGCGTCATCCGGACCGGCCTCACCTCACCCGATGTTAGCAGTCCAGCATGACGGAAGGAACGGCCCTATCAATCCGCTCAGCGTGACCGCGCCGCCCGCTCCAGCACCTCCAGCATCCGGTCCACCCCGGCCGCCGTTGTCACCACGCCCGGTGACAGACGCAGGGTCTGGCTGCGGGCATCGGCGTGGACGCC
>JBGSRQ010000035.1:0-2783 GCA_041737515.1 Rhodobacterales bacterium
ATTCCGCGCGCGCAGGCGACGCCGCCACCCGCCCCGCGAACCGGTCTAGCAGCGTGCGGAACCGCTTGGGCCGCCAGATGTGACGCAGAAGTGCCGCCTTGCGCGCATCGGTCGTCGACAGGCCCCGGACGGCGGCCATCAGGATACCGATATCGCCGGTCGCTGCACGCAGGTTCAGAGGTGTCAGCACCTGCGCGAACAAGGCGAATACTTCGGCATCCGCGCGTTCGGGGGCGTGGCGGTCGAACACCTCGAACCCGACCTGAAGGTACTCGCTGGCGCGGGTGGACGTATCGTCCTGCTTGCGAAACACCCTTCCCATATAGCAATAGCGCGCAGGGTCGGCCCCGTGCGCCATATGCGCCTGCACGACGGGCACGGTGAAATCTGGCCGCAGCATCATCTCGCCGCGCTCCGGGTCCTGGGTGACATAGGCGCGGGCGCGGATATCCTCGCCGTAAAGATCAAGCAGAACTTCGGCGGGTTGCAGGATGTCGGTATCCACCGCCACCGCCCCCGCCGCCTGAAAGGCCGCAAAGATCGCCTCGGCTTCGGACCTTATGGCCGCGCGGTCGGTCATTGCGCGGACTTTGCCCCGACGCTTGCGGGCAACATCGCCACCACCGCCGCGATCAGTGCGGCATATCGGTTCGGGCCTTCTTCGCCAAGCGCAACGATTTCTTGCGCGGGGCGGTCTTTCCATTCCTCCAGCGTGGCGTTCTGCGCGATTTTCGCGCCAAGGATCAGGTCTTTGAGGATCACCACCCCCCGCGCCGCCTCGTCCGCGCCCTGTATCACCGCAATGGGGCTTTGGCGTTTGTCGGCGTATTTCAACTGGTTGCCAAAATTTTTCGGGTTGCCCAGATACATCTCGGCGCGGATGCCCGCGCCGCGCAGGGCACCGACGATCTGCATGTAATCGGCGATCCGGTCGCGGTCCATTACCGTAACCACAACCGGCCCGATCGCATCAGCCGCCCCCCGCCCCTTGGCCTGCAACGCCGCAAGCAAGCGGTCCACCCCGATGGAAACACCCACCGCAGGCACCACCTGTCCGGTGAAACGCTTCACCAGATCATCATACCGCCCGCCGCCCGCAACCGACCCGAACTGGCGCTTTCGGCCCTTGTCGTCAAGGATTTCAAAGGTGAGTTCCGCCTCGAACACCGGGCCGGTGTAGTAGCCTAGGCCACGGACAACGGAAGGGTCGATGAGGATGCGGTGATCGCCGTAACCCTGAGCCATCAGGCCCTTATAGATGTCCCGTAATTCGTTCACACCCTGAAATCCAATATCTGACGCGTTAACAAGTTGCTCCAAGTGGTCCAACATTCGCGTGTTCCAGATTGGCCTTCCCTCCGAGTATTCGTGATTTGTCTGAAATTGCGGCTCAACAGAATAACGTGCGGCGTCCAGTTCTTTTGCTCGATCAGACTTCCCTTCGTTTTTCGCATTAGCCGCTTCAAGCGCCAATTTGTTGCCGACTTCGGCAGACGCATTCACAAACGAAACTATCTTCTCAATCTGAAGCGTGTTCAGCCCCGCGCCCTTGGTGAAATCGCCACTCTCATCCTTGCGGCCCTCCCCCAGCAGCGCGCGCACGCCGGCCTCGCCAAGCCGGTCAAACTTGTCAATCGCGCGCAGCACGATCCCCCGTTCGGCCTCGAATTTCGACGGGTCGGACGGGTCCAGCACCCCCGCCACCTCCATCACCCCGTTCAGCACCTTGCGGTTGTTCACCTTGACCACATAATCGCCGCGTTCGATCCCCGCCGCCTCCAGCGCGTCGGCCAGCATGGCGCAAATCTCGGCGTCCGCCGCCACCGACGCCGACCCCACCGTATCGGCATCGCATTGATAGAACTGCCGGAACCGTCCCGGCCCCGGCTTTTCGTTGCGCCAGACCGGACCCATGGCATAGCGCCGGTAGGGGCTGGGCAGGTCGTTGCGATACTGCGCCGCCACGCGCGCCAGCGGCGCGGTCAGATCATAGCGCAGCGCCAGCCAGTCGTCGCTTTCGTCCTGCCACGCGAACACGCCTTCATTCGGGCGATCCACATCGGGCAGGAATTTCCCCAACGCCTCGACCGTTTCAACGGCGGAAGTTTCCAGCGGATCAAACCCGTAGCGATGATAGACCGCCGCGATCCTGGCGAGCATCGCGTTGCGCTCCAGAACCTCCGCACCAAGGTAATCGCGGAACCCCTTGGGCGTTTCGGCCTTGGGGCGGCGGGGTTTGTCGTTTGCCATTGCTCTGGCCCTTCTGATCGGTCGCAGACCGTCTAGCGGATGGCCTTCGTGGCGGCAAGCGGGCGCGGTGGGTTGTGCCCGGCGCAGCCTCGGGTAAAGTCGCACCAAAGGGGCCGCCATGACCAACGCACTGGAAGAACGCATCGCACATCTGACCCGCATGGTCGAGGATCTGTCGGATGTCGTGACCCGTCATCAGGCTGAAATCGACCGCCTGTCGCGTCGCACCGGCCTGCTGCTGGAGCGCGAAGCGGAGCGTGAAGCGGAGGGCGGTACAGCACCCCTGGCCGACCAACGCCCGCCACATTGGTAAGGGGGATTGCATGGCATGGATGATCATCAGCGAGGACAGCGCGGAGGCCGCGCATTTGCGGGCCGACAAGCGGCTGATGGATGCGCATTGGGCCTATGAGCTTTCGATCCGCGACCGGATCATCGCGGCGGGCAGCCTGCGCGATGACGGCGGGCACACCCCGAAAGGAAGCCTGCTAATCCTGAACGTCGCCACCCGCGACGAGGCGCAGGCGATGCTG
>JBGSRQ010000150.1:0-15624 GCA_041737515.1 Rhodobacterales bacterium
GTCCGGCCTCGGGGGGCATCGAGCCCCCGCTTGGCCGGGCTGACGCGTCTGTTGTGGGCGGTGGGGTGCCCCGCCAGACCGATGGAGCCTCCGGCGGGGATATTTTCAAACAGAAAAAGGGTTTAATCCATTTGTTTGAAGTTGAGGCTTGCGCCTTCCTTGATGCCGCTTGGCCAGCGGGCCGTCACGGTTTTGGTGCGGGTGTAGAAGCGGAAGGCATCGGGGCCGTGCTGGTTCAGATCGCCGAAGGCTGACTTCTTCCAGCCGCCGAAAGTGTGATATGCCAGCGGCACCGGGATCGGCACGTTGATGCCGATCATGCCGACATTGACGCGGGCGGCGAAATCGCGGGCGGTATCGCCATCGCGGGTGAAGATCGCGGTGCCGTTGCCGTATTCGTTGTCCATCGCGTAACCCAGCGCCTCTTCATAGGTTTTGGCGCGGACGGTGCTGAGAACGGGGCCGAAGATTTCTTTCTGGTAGATTTCCATGTCCGTCGTCACATGGTCGAAGAGATGCGGTCCGACGAAAAAGCCGTCCTCGTAGCCCTGCATCTTGAAGCCGCGTCCGTCGACAACGAGTTTGGCACCCTGCGCCACGCCCGATTCGACCAGCCGCAGGATGTTGGCTTTGGCGGCTGCCGTCACCACGGGGCCGTAATCCACATCATTGCCAGCGGTATAGGGGCCTACCTTCAGCTTTTCGATGAGCGGGATCAGGCGCGCAACAAGGGCATCGGCCGTGGCCTCACCCACTGGAACGGCGACCGAAATCGCCATGCAACGCTCGCCCGCGGCACCATAACCGGCCCCCACCAGCGCATCGGCGGCAAGGTCAAGATCGGCGTCGGGCATGATGATCATGTGGTTCTTGGCACCGCCAAAGCACTGCACGCGTTTGCCGTTCGAACAACCGCGCCCATAGATGTATTCGGCAATCGGCGTGGAGCCGACAAAGCCGATGCCCGCGATGATCGGGTTGTCCAGGATCGCATCGACCGATTCCTTGTCGCCATTGATGACCTGCAGCACACCGTCGGGCAGGCCAGCCTCCTGGAAAAGCTCGGCCAGCATCAGGGGCACAGAGGGGTCGCGTTCCGAGGGCTTCAGGATGAAGGCATTGCCGCAGGCGAGGGCCGGGCCCATCTTCCACAACGGAATCATGGCGGGAAAGTTGAAGGGCGTGATTCCGGCTGCAACGCCAAGCGGTTGGCGCAGGGAGTACATGTCGATGCCGGGGCCGGCGCTGTCGGTGAATTCGCCTTTCAGCATCTGCGGCGCGCCGATGCAGTATTCCACGACCTCTAGCCCGCGCTGCACGTCGCCCTTGGCATCGGGGATGGTCTTGCCATGCTCGCGGCTGAGCGCTTCGGCAAGCTTGTCCATGTCTCGGTTGATCAGACGGACCATTTCCATCATGACGCGGCCACGACGCTGGGGATTGGTGGCAGCCCACTTGATCTGGGCGATTGCGGCATCGGCGGTGGCGGCGTCAAGTTCGGCCTTGCTGGCCAGAGGCACCCGCGCCTGCACTTCGCCCGTGGCGGGGTTGAAGACATCGGCAAAACGGCCCGAGGTGCCCTTGACATGCTTGCCGTTGATCCAGTGGGTCAGTTCCTGCATTGCGATCTCCCGTTGCTTTGGCGCAGGGTATACTTGCAGAATTGCGCAATAAAGGGGCAATGTGCCAAAGTAGTTTTGCAATTTTGCAAAGGTTTGCGCGATGAACTGGGATGATCTGCGGGTGTTTCTGGCGGTGGCGCCGGGGGAAAGCCTGTCGGCTGCGGGGCGGGTTCTGAGGCTGGATCCGGCGACAGTGGGGCGGCGGGTGGCGCGGCTGGAGGACGGGCTGGATGTGCGGTTGTTTACCAAGACGCCGCAGGGCTATAGCCTGACAGAAGCGGGCGCGCGGTTGATGGAGCCTGCACTGCGGGCCGAAACGGCGTTGCAGGCGGCTTCGCCCGAGGTGCTTGAGGTGGCGCGCGGTCTGACCGGGCAGATCAGGATCGGTGCGCCGGATGGCTGTGCGAATTACCTTTTGCCGCAGGTTCTGACCGCAATTGCTGCGGATCATCCGGGGTTGGAGGTGCAGATCGTGGCCTTGCCGCGCGTTTTCAACCTGTCAAAGCGCGAAGCCGACATGGCGATTGCCGTCTCACGCCCCGAGGCGGGGCGGCTGACGGTGCAGCGGCTGTGCGATTATCACCTGCATCTGGCGGCGTCGCGCGATTACCTGGCGCGCCATCCGATTGTTGCGCGCGGCGACCTGAGTGCACACCGGATCGTGGGCTACATTGCTGACATGATCTTTGACAAGGAGCTTGACTATCTGGCCGAGATTGGCGCGGCGCATCCCGACCTTGCCTCCAATTCCGTGCCGGTTCAGGTGCAGTTGTTGCGCGCGGGGGCGGGCGTCGGCATCGTGCACGATTTCGCGCTGCCTTTTGCGCCCGAGTTGCAAGTGGTGCTGGGTGATCAGATTTCGCTCAAACGCAGCTTCTGGCTGGTGCGCCACGCCGATGACGGGCGAAATGAGCGGCTGAACCGGTTTGCCGCCGCCCTGAGCGATGGATTGCGGCGCGAGATGGGGCGGCTGGAAGCTTTGGCTTGACATGGCGCGGCCCTTGGGTGGACGCTCGGGGTCCACGCGACATCAGGGGGAAATCATGCTGGTTCAACAGATTCTGGCCCACAAGCCCGGCGAAAGCGTCGTCACCGTAAAGCCCGGCGTTTCCTTGTCCGAGGTGGCGGGGGTGCTGTCGGCCAAACGGATCGGGGCAGTCATTGTGTCGGCTGATGGCCTGCATGTCGGCGGCGTGGTGTCGGAGCGTGACATCGTTCGCGAGCTGGGGCGCAACGGTGTGGCCTGCATGGCCAAACCCGTGGAAACCGTGATGACCATCAAGGCAATCTGCTGCACGCCGCGCGATACGGTTGATCAGGTGATGCAGCGCATGACCGACGGGCGGTTTCGCCACATGCCGGTGCTGGAGGGGGATGTCATGGTCGGGATGATTTCCATTGGCGATGTGGTCAAGGCGCAACTGGCCGAGCTTGCGATGGAAAAGGACGCGCTGGAAGGCATGATCAAGGGGTTCTGACGCCTGCTTTCCGCTTGCCAATCGCGGCGCAGTATTGTTGCGTGACGCGCGTCAGATAGGGGGGCTTCCCATGCGCATCGGTCTTTATCCGGGCACGTTCGATCCGGTCACGCTGGGCCATACGGATATCATCGCGCGTGCGATGCAACTGGTGGACCGGCTGGTGATCGGGGTTGCGATAAACCGTGACAAGGGGCCGCTGTTCTCGTTGGAGGAGCGGGTGGCGATGGTGCAGGCCGAATGCGCGCAGATCGTGGCCAGGACCGGCGGCGAGATTGTGGTGCATCCGTTCGAGAATCTGCTGATTGATTGTGCCCGCGATGTGGGGGCGGGCGTGATCATCCGGGGGTTGCGCGCCGTTGCGGATTTTGAGTATGAATTTCAGATGGTTGGCATGAACCGAGCGTTGGATGCCAGCATCGAGACGGTGTTCATGATGGCCGATGCGCGCCGGCAGGCGATTGCGTCAAAACTGGTCAAGGAAATCGCGCGCCTTGGCGGGGATGTTTCCAAATTCGTGCCGGCAGAGGTGCAGGCGGCGCTGGTTGCGCGCATGGCGCAGAATGGGCGGATGCCCTGACCTTTCCCGGCGGGGCGGCGCAATCCGCCCCGGACTGTCATGTTTTCCGGTTCAGCCCCGGATGCCGTAAATCGCGGCCTGCGCGATCTTGTCGGCATCCTCGCGGAAAATCCCAAGGTCCAGCGCCACATCCAGCGGCAATGCAGCGATCTGGTCGCGGGTATCGACATAGCGCATGTGGTTTTGCGCGGCGGTTTTGATCTTTTGAATAAGCGTCATCATCGTCTTGACCTTTCGGTGGATCCGCAGGGGAACGTGTCTCTCCTCCTGCTGGGGATGATGTATGAACGCGGGGGGTCTGCACAACATGACGGATTGCCGTGCCGCCATGCGCTGCATGCATGGGGCGTGCGGCGAAAGTGTGGGCGCTTGTGCCGGATCGTGATGGCAAACCGGGCAGCTTGTAGAACGCGGCCGGACGTATTGCCCGTCGTGCCATAAAAAAGGGCGCCCGAAGGCGCCCCTGATCAATTTGGGTATGGTCTCTTTACAACAATTTGCCCATCGCCACGGCCGTGTCGGCCATGCGGTTGGAAAAGCCCCATTCATTGTCATACCACGTCAGGATGCGAACGAAGTTGTGCGGCAGAACCTTGGTCTGGTCGGCGGCAAAGATGGACGAATGCGGGTTGTGGTTGTAATCCGACGACACCAGAGGCGCTGTCTCAAAGCCCAGAACACCTTTCAGCGCGCCATTGGAGGCGGCAAGCATGGCGGCGTTGATCTCTTCTACCGTGGTCGTTTTCTCCAGAAGCACGCAAAGATCGACGCAGGACACATTCGGCGTCGGCACCCGGATTGACGATCCGTCCAGTTTGCCCGCCAGTTCCGGCAGCACCAGTCCCAAGGCTTTTGCGGCCCCGGTTGTGGTGGGGATCATGCTGAGCGCAGCAGCGCGGCCCCGGTACAGGTCCTTGTGCATCGTATCCAGCGTCGGCTGATCGCCGGTATAGGAATGGATCGTGGTCATGAACCCCGAGACGATGCCGAAATTGTCGGACAGGATTTTGGCGACGGGGGCAAGACAGTTGGTCGTGCACGAACCGTTCGACACGATCAGATCAGTTTTCGTCAGGGTTTTGTCATTGACGCCCATCACGATGGTCTTGTCGGCACCCGCAGACGGAGCCGAGACCAGAACCCGGCTGGCCCCGTTTTCAAGATGGACCTTCGCCTTGTCCTTGTCGGTGAAGATGCCGGTGCATTCCATCACGATGTCGACGTGTTTCCACGGCAATTCAGCGGGGTTGCGCAGGGCCGTCACCTCCATCGGGCCACGGCCGACGTCGATGGTGCTGGCGGAGGTCTTGACGTCACCGCCAAAGCGGCCATGCACCGAATCGTAGCGGAACAGATGCGCGTTGGTTTCCACCGGTCCCAGATCGTTGATGCCCACCACTTCAATATCGGTTCGGCCCGATTCGATGATCGCGCGCAGCACGTTGCGTCCGATCCGGCCAAAGCCGTTGATTGCCACTTTGACAGCCATGTGGAAGCTCCTTTTCCTGATGCAGCCAGAGGTCTGGCGGCGAAATGTGGGCAACGCCCCGAAGCAGAGCGGCCTTCACTGAGTGTTTGCCCCGATCAATCCCAGAAACGCAAGGATTCGATCAGCTTCATCAACTCTCGCGCCAGAAAGACGAGGCCCTGCGCGTCATTCGCCACAACATCCAGGCCGATGGCCGCAACAATGAAAAGGCCAAGCCAAAGGGCGATCCGATCTGTCATGCGTGGGACTTTCCGGTATGGGCTAGGGGCTACTGTGCCACTTTCCGGCAGGCGGTGCCAGCAGACTGCGCATGCCGTCTTGCTCATCGCTGCGGGCTGCACCATGCTTGCCCGAAAAGCGAAAAAGGGATGGCGAATGAGCGGACTTCTGGCCCTGTTTGACGATGTTGCGGCGATTGCCAAGGTGGCAGCGGCGTCGCTGGATGATATTGCCGCCGGGGCCGCCAAGGCAGGCAGCAAGGCAGCGGGCGTCGTGATCGACGATGCCGCCGTGACACCCACCTATGTGCAGGGGTTCGAGGCGAAACGTGAACTGCCGATCATCTGGAGGATCGCGCGCGGTTCGGTCTTCAACAAGCTGGTGATCCTGCTTCCGATTGCGCTGTTGTTATCGAACTTTGCGCCTTGGGCGATGACGCCCCTGTTGATGCTGGGGGGCGCTTATCTGTGTTTCGAAGGGGCGGAAAAGATCGCCCACAAGCTTTTTCCGCATGAGGCTGACTCGCATGCCGACGATATCGGCGACCCCGCGCATCTTGAGGAATCCAAAATCCAGGGTGCCATCAAGACCGATTTCATCCTGTCAGCCGAAATCATGACAATCGCGCTGGCAGAAATTCCTGCCAGCAGCGTGGCGATGGAAGCGGCGACGCTGGCGGCGGTGGGCGTGGGCATCACGGCGCTGGTGTATGGCAGCGTGGCCGCCATCGTGAAGATGGACGATGTGGGGCTGCATCTGGCAAAAGTCGGGCGACTGGCCGCGACGCGCGGGTTCGGACGTGGGCTGGTCAAGGGGATGCCGTGGATCTTGCGGATACTCAGCACGATTGGCACTGCGGCAATGCTGTGGGTTGGCGGGTCGATCCTGATTCACGGGATGGAGGTTCTGGGCTGGCCCGCACCTGCCCATTACATCCACGATCTTGCCGCTGTTGCGGCGCATGGCGTGGCGGTTGCCGAAGGGTTCGTCGAATGGCTGGTCAAGGCGGTGATTGACGGGGTGTTCGGGCTGGCCGTCGGGCTGGCGCTGATGCCCGTTGCGCAATTCGTCATCGTGCCTGCCTTCGGGCTCTTTTCAAGGGACAAGGGCTGAGCGCCGCTGCGGAACTGTCAGGGTCCGGGTGCGTTGGGTAACCATCGCACCCCAAGACAAGGACAGAGCAGATGAACAAGCAGGAATTCGACGCCTGGCAAGAACGGATCGAAACCCGGGCCGATGAACTTTGGGCGCGCGACGGCAAACCAGAGGGCGCACGCGACGGCTATCTGGAGATCGCCCGCGAACAGATCGCCATTGCCGAAAACCCGACCTCGGGTCAGATCGACCCCAAGGAAGCCGCCAAGCCGGTCGAGGAATCGCTGGTGTCGGTCATCAATCAGGGGGAATTCCCGACGATGACCGATCAGGGCGATGAGCAGCTTTTCCCCGACGCGCGTGACGGCGAGGATCGCGAAAAGACGATCAGCCGATAAGGCTTTTCACCTTGGCGGCGGTGGCTTCGGCGGTGATCCCGAATTCGGCGTAAAGCCGGGACGCGGGGGCCGAAGCACCAAAGCCGTGCATGCCGATGAAGCCCGCTTTTTCGCGTTTGCCGCCTTCGCCGAACAGCCAGCGGTCCCATCCAAACCGGATGCCTGCCTCGACCGCCACACGCACCGGGCCTGCGGGCAGCACCTTCTTGCGCCAGCTTGCGTCCTGTTCCTCGAACAACTCCCAGCACGGCATCGACACCACTCGGGTGCCGATGCCTTCCGCCTCCAGCAGGTCGCGGGCGGCAAGTGCGATTTCAACCTCCGAACCGGTCGCCAACAGAATCGCCTGACGTTTGCCGGTGGCATCAGCCAGCACATAAGCGCCCTTGGACACCATGTTCTGATTTGTATGGACCTTGCGCACGGCGGGCAGATTCTGGCGGCTGAGCGCCATTACCGACGGCGTGGTTTTGGTGGTCAGCGCACATTCCCAGGCCTCGGCGGTTTCCACGAGGTCTGCGGGGCGGAACACCCAGGTGTTGGGTGTGGCCCGGCTGATCGCCAGATGTTCAACCGGCTGGTGTGTCGGGCCATCTTCGCCCAGACCGATGGAATCATGCGTCATCACATAGACGACCGGCACCTGCATCAGGGCAGACAGGCGCATCGCGGGGCGGGCGTAGTCGGTGAAACACATGAAGGTGCCGGAGTAGGGGCGCACGCCACCATGCAGCACCATACCGTTCATCGCCGACGCCATGCCGTGTTCGCGGATGCCGTAATTCACATAGCGGCCCTTGCGATTGTCAGGATCGAACACGCCCAGATCGGGGGTCTTGGTGTTGTTCGAACCGGTCAGGTCGGCTGATCCGCCGATCGTTTCCTGCAAGACCGGGTTCACTGCCTTCAAGACCACTTCCGACGCCGCGCGGGTTGCCAGTTTCGGCATATCAGCCACCGCCTGCCTTTTCACAGCGCGGATGGTGGCTGCGAACTTCGCGGGAATGTCCAGCCCGAAAATCCGGGTGAATTCGGCCTGTTTGGCGGGCGACAGCGTGGCAAACCGCGCCTCCCACGCCTTGCGGGTCTCGGTGCCTTTCGCACCGATTGCGCGCCAGTCGGCAAGGATTGTTGCGGGAATGTCGAAGGGGCCGTTGGTCCAGCCATAGACCGCGCGGGTGTCGGCAATCAGCTTGGCGTCTGTCAGGGCACCATGGCCCTTGGACGTATCCTGCGCCGAAGACCCCAGCGCGATATGCGTCTTGCACGCAATCAACGCAGGCCGGGACGAGGCTTTCGCCGCCGTCAATGCGCGGTCGATATCCACCGGATCATGCCCGTCGCACGAAAACACATCCCACCCCGACGCCGCAAACCGCGCCTTCTGGTCGGTGGTATCGGCCAGCGACACCTTGCCGTCGATGGTGATGCCGTTGTCATCCCACAGCACGACAAGACGCGAAAGCTGTTGCTTGCCGGCCAGCGCCAGCGCCTCCTGGCTGACACCTTCCATCAGGCAACCGTCGCCGGCGATGACATAGGTGTAGTGGTCGATCACCTTGGATCCCCAGCGCGCGCGCAAGGATTCCTCGGCAATCGCAAAGCCCACGGAATTGGCGATGCCCTGGCCCAGCGGGCCGGTCGTGGTTTCAATACCCTTTGCATGGCCATATTCCGGGTGGCCCGCCGTGATGGCACCCCATTGGCGAAAGTTCTTCACCTGATCCAGCGTCATGTCGGCGTAACCGGTCAGATACAAAAGGCCGTACAGCAGCATCGAGCCATGTCCGGCCGACAGGATGAAGCGGTCGCGGTTGGGCCAGTCGGGGGCGCTTGCGTCAAAGCTCAGATGTTTGTCGAACAGCACCGTCGCCACATCGGCCATGCCCATCGGCATGCCGGAATGGCCAGAATTCGCCGCAGCGACCGCATCCAGCGTCAGAACGCGGATCGCACAGGCGCGCTTCCAGTGATCGGGGTGCTTTGCGCGCAGTTCGGCGATGTCCATGGCGGGTGTCCTGTTCTGGGTCAAAGGGCGGGTTGGTCCGGTGAATACCAGCCTTGTCGGCAAGTTCAAGCACGCCGCGCAACCCTTTGGTTGCAAAGGGGGGCGCAATTTGTGAAGGCTTTACGCTAAGATTGTCGAAAGGCCGGACCCTGGCGATTCGTTATTGCCGGAAGGCGGTGCGAAACGCGGGGGAAAACGGTCGGGGCCACAGATAGGGGGGCAGCCGGATGGCAGAGATTGCAGAACTGGAGCGGCGGATCACCGCAGCACTGGAACGGATCGGCAAGGGTATTGATCAATTGCCGTCTGCGGGCGTTGCGGCCCCGTCTGACGACATTGCCGCGCTGCGCGAGGCGCTGGAGGAGGAGCGGACCGCGAATGCGCAACTGACCGAACGGCTGAAGGCAGTCAAGGATCGTGACGCGGCGTCGGTGCAAAGCCTGACCCAGCGGATTGAGGTGATGACCCGCCAGCTTGACGTGCAGGGGCTTGAGTTGCAGCGCATGCGCAAGACCAGCGTTCAGTTGCGCGAACATCTGCGCGCAATGCGCGAGGCCCAGGCCGAAGGTGTGACCGAGCCGCATCTGATCAATAAATCCATGCTGACAGAGCTTGAGGCGTTGCGCGCGGCGCGTGCGTCGGAAACCGCCGAGATGGATGAAATTCTGGCCGAACTTACCCCGCTGGTGCAGGAGGTCGCAAACGATGCCTGATGTCGATATCACCGTTGGTGGCCGGGTCTTTCAGGTTGCCTGTCAGCCCGGAGAGGAACATTTCCTGCGCTCTGCCGCCCAGATGCTGGAGGCCGAGGCCGCCCCCTTGGTCGCCCAGATGGGACGCCTGCCAGAAGCCCGGATGCTGTTGATGGCGGGGCTGATGCTGGCCGACAAGACCGCCGCACTGGAAGATGAAGTGCGGCTTTTGAAAGCACAGGCGGCCGAAACCGCCGCCCGTCCTGCACCTGATGCGCAGCGTGTCGAAGTGCCGGTGGTGCCCGCCAACGTGACCGAGGCCCTGGCAGAAATTGCTGCCCGTGCCGAAGCGATGGCAGATGCCGTGGAAGAGCGCGTCGCCGCCGGCTGACGCCGCCCAGACAGCAGAAAGCCCGCGCGGTATCGCCGGCGCGGGCTTTTTCTATCTGGCGGCCGTTTGCCCGGTCAGGCGTTCGCCTGACGGATCTTTTCGGCGGCGTCCTTGTCGAACGTCACGCCTTTGGCCAGAAAAAGCGCGTCGAGTTCGCCCGACAGCGTCATCTCGGTGATGATATCGCAGCCGCCAACAAACTCGCCCTTGACGTAAAGCTGCGGAATGGTCGGCCAATCCGAGAAATCCTTGATGCCCTGACGAATGTCGGCATCGGCTAGCACGTTCACATCGGCAAAATCGACGCCCATGAAGTTCAGCACACCCGCAACCCGGCTGGAAAAGCCGCATTGCGGCACCATCTTGGTGCCTTTCATGAACAGAACGACATCATTCTTGGCGATGGTTTCGCCGATCACATCAGTCGCCGTGGTCATTTGCGCGCCCCACGTTTGCTTTGCGCTTTGACGCGAACGCGCACTTTCTGGCGGGTCGATGCCAGAAGAGCCGCGATCAAGGTGAACGCAGCGGCGCTGAACAGTCCAAGGGTCAGGGTGTTTTCCATCATTCGGGTGCTTTCGTTGTAAGGGCCAAGGCGTGCAGTTCGCCGTGCGCTCCGTCCATCTTGCCCTTGAGACTGGCATAGACGGCGCGTTGCTGCTGCACGCGGTTCAGGCCTTTGAAGCTGTCGTCGATCACTTCAGCCGCCCAATGGTTTCCGTCGCCCGCCAGATCGGTGATCGTGATGCGCGCCTGCGGAAAGCTGGCGCGGATCAGATCTTCGATATCTCGGGCTTGCATCGCCATCGGGTGCTCCGGTTATTGATCTAAAGCTAGGGCGGATCGGGACGGGCTGCAAGGGTTGTGCGGCACGGTTTACACTTGAAATGCAAAGATGAAGATCGCAAGCCTGTCTGGCGCGTCGGTTTCAGGGGCGATGCCGATGCGGGTTTCGTAAAAACCGTCCAGCTTCGCCTAGCCTGTCTGCATCGCGGAAAATACGTCAACATCCCACCATTCCGCCTTTTCCGCACCTGTCAAACGCACGTTCTGGGTGCCCAGCGTGACAAGCGATTGTCCCATCAGGTTCAGCAGCGCCTCGGCCCCTTTGGGTGTTGCAGTCAGGCGGACCTGAATGAAGCGGTCCTGAAAGCCGCCGTCGATCATGCCGATCAGGGTAACGCCACCCGGCAAGGGATTGCGCAGCTCGACCTCGAATCGGTCCAGCGCGCCGGCTGGGTCAAGATCAGGGTTGCCGCAAAAGATCAGACACCCGCCCTGCGCGGGCGAGGCGGCAAGCGCCCCCAGTGCAAGAAGAATTGCCCGCCGTCTCACAAGCCCATGCTGGATGCAAAGGCCGTCCTGTAGATCAGGGACAGTTCCGACAGGGCACTACGCTCACTGCCGAATGTGACATCCGCTCCGCCAAAGCCCCCAATGACCTGAGCCGAGACATTCCTCGATTTCGCTTCCTCAAGAATAGCTTGTGCGCTGATTTTCGTGCAACACACGAGGTAGCGTGCCTGATCTTCGCCAAAAAGCGTCGGGATGTCACCAGCCACCAATGTCACACCCAGACCCGCCTTTTCCGCCATCTCGAACGCGGCCAGCGCAAGCCCGCCATCGGAAAGATCGCTTGCCCCACGCACATGCTGGCGCACCGCGCGCAGGAATTCGCCGTTGCGGCGTTCTGCAGCCAGATCGACTGCGGGAGCGTCGCCAGCCTCGATTCCGAAGGCTTCGACCAGAAGCGCAGACTGGCCCAGATGTCCGGTGGTTTCGCCGATCATCAGGGCTACATCGCCATCCTGCGGCTGGCCCGCGATCAGGTCATCAAGACTGTGCAAAATCCCCACTGCACCGATTGTCGGGGTTGGCAGAATGCCGGTGCCGTCGGTTTCATTGTAAAGCGACACGTTGCCCGAAACGATCGGCATATCCAGCGCAATACAGGCCGCGCCGATGCCTTTGACGGCCCCCACCAACTGCCCCATGATTTCGGGCTTTTCGGGGTTCCCGAAGTTGAGGTTGTCGGTCGTGGCCAGCGGTGTCGCCCCCACAGCACATAGATTGCGGTAGGCTTCCGCCACCGCCTGCATCCCGCCACAGTAAGGATTTGCCTTTACATAACGAGGAGTTACGTCGCTGGTGAAGGCCAGTGCCTTGCCCGTTCCATGCACCCGGACCACACCCGCGCCAAGGCCCGGTGTCACCACTGTGTCGGCCATGACCTGACTGTCATACTGTTCCCACACCCAGGCCTTATCGGCATAAGAGGGCGAGCCAATGAGGGCGCGCAGGGCATCCATCGCGGTGATCGCGGGAATCGGCCCAAGTGGCGCCGGGGCAGGGGTTTCGACCCACGGGCGGTCATATTCGGGGGCATTGCCGGACAGGGCCTTCAGCGGCAGATCGGCCATTACCGCGCCGCCATGCATGATCACAAAACGATCTTCGGGAATGGTTTCGCCGACGATCGCGAAATCCAGATCCCATTTGTCGAAAATCGCGCGCGCCTCGGCCTCGCGTTCGGGCTTAAGCACCATCAGCATGCGTTCCTGCGATTCCGACAGCATCATCTCGTAGGCAGACATGCCAGCTTCGCGGCACGGCACGCGGTCAAGATCAAGGCGGATGCCCAGATCGCCCTTGTCGCCCATTTCCACTGCCGAACAGGTCAGACCCGCCGCGCCCATATCCTGAATGGAGATCACGGCACCCGAGGCCATCAGCTCCAGGCACGCCTCAAGAAGCCGCTTTTCGGTGAACGGATCGCCGACCTGCACGGTGGGGCGTTTATCTTCGATCGTGTCATCGAATTCGGCCGAGGCCATGGTGGCACCGCCAACGCCGTCGCGCCCGGTTTTCGCACCCAGATACACCACGGGCATGCCGACGCCCGAAGCCACCGAGTAGAAAATCTTGTCGGTATCGGCCAGCCCCGCCGCAAAGGCGTTGACCAGACAATTGCCGTTGTAGCTGCGGTGAAAGCGGACCTCGCCGCCCACGGTGGGCACGCCGAACGCATTGCCGTAGCCGCCAACGCCCTCGACCACGCCTTTGACCAGATGCGCGGTCTTGGGATGCGCCGGGATGCCAAAGCTGAGCGCATTCATCGCCGCAATCGGGCGCGCACCCATTGTGAACACATCGCGCAAGATGCCGCCTACGCCGGTCGCCGCCCCCTGGTGCGGTTCGATGTAGGACGGATGGTTATGGCTTTCCATCTTGAAGATGACCGCCTGCCCGTCGCCGATATCGACGACACCAGCGTTTTCCCCCGGCCCGCAAATGACCTGAGGCCCGGTGGTGGGCAGGGTGCGCAGCCACTTCTTCGAGGATTTGTAGGAACAATGTTCGTTCCACATGGCACTGAAGATGCCCAACTCGGTAAAGGACGGCACCCGCCCGATGATGCCCAGCAAGCGCTGGTATTCGTCAGGCTTCATTCCGTGGGCGGCGATCAGTTCCGGTGTGATTTCGGGCTCTGCGTGCATCATCGGGCCTTGCTGGTTCTGGACCCGCACCTTTTACGGGGGAAGCCGGTCACACGAAAGGGCGAATGCTGGGTTGGTGCGGCGTGGCGTTTACGAGGGGGGCGCTTGTCTTGCGCATCAAGGGATGGCTCGACCGGTGCCGGCAAAAGGCGCGCCATCTGATCACGGGCTGCCGGATTAAAAAAAGGCCGAGCAAAAGCTCGGCCGAGGTCCAACAGGGAGGTTTGAAGGCAGGCGTCACCGCCCGACCCTTCACGAATTGAATTAGGCGTCCCGGTCATTTTCTGCAAGTGCACAATATATGTGCCAACTGCAGTTCTGCTATGCGTTTTGCGCACAGAATGCAAAGACGATCCAGGTTCAGGTCTGCTGACGCTTGCGGAAGGTGAAAATCTCTTCCGTCACGAATTCACGGAAGGCCGCCACCCGCTTGGAATGGCGCAATTCCTCGGGGTAGGCGAGGAACACCGGCACCTCACTCGATTCGATCTCGGGCAGAACCCGCACCAGATGCGGGAAATCTTCCGTGATGTAATCGGGCAGGACACCGATGCCCAGATGGTTCAGCACACCCTGCAGCACCCCGAAGTAATTGTTCACCGTCAGGGTGGACGGGATGTCGTGGCTCATCAGTTCGGCAACCAAAAGCGCGCCTGCCGCCACCTGCGCTGTGCCAGCGTGCTGGCTGATCAGGCGATGCTGGGTGAAGTCATCCATGCTTTGCGGGGTGCCGCTTTCGGCCAGATACTCGGGCGTCGCGTAGAGCCGCATCTTGATGTTCATCAGGCGGCGGCGAATCAGATCGGCCTGGCTTGGTTCCTTCATGCGGATTGCGACATCGGCTTCCCGCATCGGCAGGTCCAGCACGCGCTCTTCCAGCATCAGGTCGATCTTCAGCGCCGGGAATTTCTTGTAAAGTGCGGGCAAGCGGGGGGCCAGCCAAAGTGTGCCAAAACCGGTCGTGGTGGTGACACGAAGTTCGCCGAACACCTCATCCTCGCTGTCGCGGATCCGGGCGGCGGCGGCGTCAAGGCGTTTTGCCATGGCCTGGGTTGCATCAAACAGCAACTCGCCCTGTTCGGTCAGGATCAGCCCGCGCGCGTGGCGGTGAAAGAGCGTCACGCTCAAACTTTCTTCCAGCGCACGAATCTGTCGGCTGACCGCCGATTGCGACAGGTGCAGAACGTCGCCCGCATGCGTCAGGCTGCCGGCATCGGCAACTGCATGAAAAATCCGAAGTTTATCCCAATCCATCATCACAATACTCTTTCATCATGTCATACGCTAACATGTTGGTAGTGCCAGCGTCAGTATCTTTGGTTCTGGCACCGCATCAATCTGCAAAGCGGGCCGTCGGGTCTTGTTACCCGCACCGTGCCGGATTTGACGCGGAAAGGGGCTGCGATCCGTATTAAAACTGTCGCAATATCGTGATCTTTACTGGAAACGTCCTTGCTTTAGGGGTAAGCGGCGACACGTCCAATCGGACCGCTTCAGAGGACCGGCACATGAAGAAACATGATGTGACGCGTGACATCAGCTACGCTTCGTCGGCGCAGACGCGCAGCGGTCGCACTCTGATCCGGGTTCTTGAAAATGTCACGGGCCGAATGTCACTGATCCGTCGGGCGGCAGGGTACGAGGATGACGTGGCATCAGGTCGCAGCTTCTGGGACGTGATTGCCCAGCGCTACGGCCTGACGCTTGAGGTGGTCGGCGGATCGCTTGCCAACATCCCCGCGAACGGCCCCTTGGTGGTGATCGCGAACCATCCCTACGGTATTCTGGACGGGCTGATGATGGGGCATCTGCTGGACAAGGTGCGCGGCGATTTCCGGATTCTTGCAAATTCGGTGTTTCGCCGGGCAGAAGAGCTGAACCGCGTGATCCTGCCAATTTCATTCGATGACACGCGCGAGGCGGTCAAGCTGAACCTCGATACCCGCGCGAAATCCTTGCAATATCTGGCCGACGGCGGCGCGATTGGTGTCTTTCCGGGCGGCACGGTTTCCACCTCGGCCAAGCCGTTCTCGCGCCCGATGGACCCCGGCTGGCGCAATTTTACCGCCAAGATGATAGCAAAATCGGACGCAACAGTGGTGCCGATTTTCTTTCAGGGGCACAATTCGCGGCTGTTTCAACTGGCCTCGCACAT
>JBGSRQ010000046.1:0-3114 GCA_041737515.1 Rhodobacterales bacterium
TGCGGCGGGCCGAGATATCGGGGTTGGTCGACATGCGATCATAGGGCAGGCAATCCCAGCCGGGCAGATCAAGCACCACTGTCTGCGGGGCCAGAACCGACAAGGCCACGCGCGCCGCCTCCATCCGCTTGTCATCGCGCGCCACATGAATGACCGGCATCCCGCGCCCCAGTTCACGCGCCATCAGGGCGGCATCAAAACCTTCGGGGGCGCCACCAAGGATCAGGCGCTGCGGGCTGGGATTTCTGACGCTCATTCTGTTGGGGGCGCCTAAAGTACGCCGATGCGCAGGTTCTGGAACATGCCCCACATGGAGGTGCCAAGAATGGCGAGCATGCCAATGGCCTGCGTCAGAACCCGGTGATTGATCAGGCGGCGGTGCAATGCGGCCTCGACAGGATGCTCTTGCGCGATCTTGCGGGCGGCGCGGATACTGAACGCACCCACCATGGCCATCGGCAAAGTCAGGCAGAACACCGCCTGTGCCAGTTCAACCTTGTAGTAGAAGCCAAGCATGCCAAAACCGGTCAGCATGCAGGCAACGATGCCGGTGATCCACAGGCCCGATACATCCATGATATTGGTGATCCGTCCGGCGTTGATGTAGGTCATCATCTGCAGATCGGCCTCGGCCGCACCGCCAAGTTTGCGCGCCTTGGTCACCATGTCGAACGGCACGCCCAACACCCAGTGGCTGGCCGATGACCACAGAACGGCAAGTGCGATCCAGTACCATAGGTTTGAGAAGGACCGCATGTCGATCACTTCAAAGATGGTCTTGTACCAATCCACTGAGCGTATTCCCGATCCTGTTGTCGCTGCCTTTGCTTGCGGTGTGGCGCGCGGGGCTTGCGTTCGCGCATTCCTACTCTTGAGAAGCGCCCTTTTCCATGTCAGGCAGGAAAAAAAGTTGCAAGGGTGCTTTGTCGCCCGCAGTTGCGAAAGGTGATGCGATGCGCACTGTTCAGGCCCCCTTCCCCGCCAACCGTTTCCGCAGGCTTCGACGCAGTGATGCGCTGCGGCGTCTGGCGCAGGAAAACACGCTGTCGGTGAATGATCTGATCTGGCCGGTGTTTGTGCGCGACGGCGTGAACATGCGCGAACCCGTGGCCTCGATGCCCGGTGTGAACCGGCTGTCGGTTGATCTGGTTGTTGCCGCAGCAGAAGAGGCGGCGGCGCTGGGAATTCCCGCGATCTGCCTTTTTCCCTATACTGACCCTGCGCGCAAGACCGATGATTGCGCCGAGGCGTGGAACCCCGAAAACCTTGCCAACCGCGCGATCCGCGCGATCAAGGCTGCGGTGCCCGACATTGCCGTGATGACCGATGTGGCGCTTGATCCCTACAACGCGCAAGGCCACGACGGTTTGGTGCGCGACGGAATCATCCTGAACGATGAATCGGTCGAGGCGCTGGTGAAGATGAGCGTGGCACAAGCCGAGGCAGGCGCGGATATTCTTGGCCCGTCGGACATGATGGATGGCCGTATCGGCGCGATGCGATCTGCGCTGGAAAGCAGGGGGTATCAAGGGGTTGCGATCCTTTCTTACGCTGCGAAATATGCATCGGCCTTCTACGGCCCTTTCCGCGATGCGGTGGGGGCTTCAGGGGCCTTGAAGGGTGACAAGAAAACCTATCAGATGAACCCCGCCAACGCGTCCGAGGCGCTGCGTCTGATCGAGCGTGACCTGCGCGAGGGTGCGGATATGGTCATGGTTAAACCCGGAATGCCCTATCTGGATATCTGCCACCGGGTGAAGGCAACCTTCGGCGTGCCGACCTATGCCTATCAGGTGTCGGGCGAATACAGCATGATCAAGGCGGCAGCGGCGCAGGGCTGGATTGACGGCGACAAGATCATGCTTGAAAGCCTGATGGCGTTCCGCCGCGCCGGGTGTGACGGCGTGCTGACGTATTTCGCCCCCGAAGTTGCCCGGATTCTGCGCGGATAAGTGCTTCTTTCCGCAAAGCCTGATGCGGAAATGCATGACATCCCGGCGGAATACCGCTATACCTAGTGCAACGGGGCCGCAGAGCCCCTGCATGAGGCAAAGGGCGTTACCATGAACAACATCTCCCGGCGGGGTTTTCTGGCGGTATCCGGGTCGGCGGCACTGCTGACGGCGGCCTGCGGCAATGGCGTGGGCGGAAATGCGTCAGCAAAGATTGATGCACGCGTCGATGCAACCCGCGATTTTCTTGAAACGCGCTATCCCGGCACCAAAGAACTGGCAGGCAAGGCCTACGGAATTCTTTACATGCCGCTGATCACAGAAGCGGGCTTTGGTGTGGGCGGGTCATTCGGGCGGGGCGCGTTGCGCATCAACGGGGTGACGGTCGATTACTATTCGGCGGCAAAAGCTTCAGTCGGGTTCCAGATCGGCGCGCAGCAGTATGCGCATGCGCTGTTTTTCATGACGCAGCCAGCCCTGGCCGACTTCCGCCGTTCCAACGGATGGACAGCGGGCGCCGACCTGAAATACGCAACCCCGGAACAGGGCGGCAACATCGGCACGGACACCACGCAGCTTGATCCGGTGATCCCTTTCGTTTTCGGTCAGTCGGGGCTGATTGCCGGGGCCACGCTTTCAGGCACGAAGTATACCCGCATCATTCCGTGAAAGGGTTGGGCCTGATCCGGTGTGGGATCAGGCGCTGCCGGTTATTTCAGCCGCTTGATCAGGCTGGATGTATCCCAGCGGCCACCGCCCATGCGCTGCACATCCTTGTAGAATTGATCGACAAGTGCCGTGACCGGCAGGCTTGCGCCAATTTCATCTGCGGTATCAAGGCAGATGCCCAGATCCTTGCGCATCCAGTCGACAGCGAAACCGTGGGTGAAATGGTCATCCAGCATGGTCTTGTGGCGGTTCGCCATCTGCCAGCTTCCGGCCGCACCCTGACTGATCACCTCGACCACGGCAGCGCCGTCAAGGCCTGCTTTCTGGCCAAAGGCCAGCGCCTCGGACAAACCCTGCACCAGCCCGGCGATGCAGATCTGGTTCATCATCTTGGCAAGCTGGCCCGCCCCGGTGTCGCCAATGCGGCGGCAGACGCGGGCATAGGCCGCAATCACCGGCTCGGCCCGACCGTAGGTCTCGGGGTCACCGCCGC
>JBGSRQ010000062.1:0-2646 GCA_041737515.1 Rhodobacterales bacterium
CCCGGTTGCGGCGTCTGGCCTTGCGGTGCGCCAAACTGCGGCGCACCCAGCTTGGGACCACCCAGTTGCGCGCCCGGTTGCTGGATGGTGGGCAGCGCAGGGGCTGTGATCGTCACCGTAGACGGATCAATCACCGGGCCCTTGTAGCGCATGACCATCTGCGGAAAGCTGATCACGAAGATGATCATCAGCACCTGAATGCCGATGAAGGACACAGCCCCCATATAGATTTGCGGCGTGGTCACCGGGGCCATTTCGCGGCCCGTCAACTTGTCCAGATACGGCGTCTTGGCCGCGACCGACCGCAGATAGAACAGAGCAAAGCCGAATGGCGGCGTCAGGAAGGATGTTTGCAGGTTCATCCCGATGATCACGCCCAGAAATATGATGTCGATGCCGAGGTTTTCGGCAGCGGGTACCAAAAGGGGCACGATGATGAAGGCGATCTCGAAGAAATCGAGGAAACAGCCCAGCACGAACAGGATGGCGTTCACAACGATGAAAAAGCCGATCTGGCCGCCGGGAACGGCGGTCAGCAGTTCCTCGACCCAGACATGTCCATTCACGCCGTAGAAGGTCAGCGAGAACACCCGTGCGCCGATCAGCACGAACATCACGAAGGACGACAGCCGTGTGGTCGACATCAGCGCCTGGGTCAGCACGCCGCCCGCAAGGCGCCGCTTCAGGAACGCCATCGCCAGCGCGCCCACGGCCCCCATTGCACCGGCTTCCGTCGGGGTGGCAAGGCCCAGAAAGATCGTGCCCAGCACCAGAAAGATAAGCGCCAGTGGCGGAATCAGCACCATGATGACCTGTTGCGCCAGCCGAGACATGATGCCAAATCCCAGCATCTTGTCGGCCAGAGTGAACAGATACATCACGCCCACGCCGGTGACCGCGCCCCAGATATCAGCATTCGCGCCGTAAATCGGAGTATAATAGACATGTGCGCCGTAGCCGATGCCCATCATGACCACCAACGCGATGATCAGCGACGTGATACCGTTGCCCAGCGTGCGCACCTCGACGGGCAGGGCGGGCACCCATTCGGGCCTGACGATCGAGATGACAAAGACATAAACCATGTAAAGCCCCGTCAGGATCAGACCGGGCACCAGCGCGCCGTTGTACATGTCACCGACCGACCGGCCCAACTGGTCGGCCAGCACGATCAGCACAAGGCTGGGCGGGATGATCTGCGCCAGCGTGCCCGAGGCCGCGATCACACCCGACGCAACCCTGCGGTCATAGCCATAGCGCAGCATGATCGGAAGCGAGATCAGCCCCATCGCGATGACCGAGGCCGCAACAACCCCGGTCGTCGCCGCAAGCAGTGCGCCCACAAGGATCACCGCATAGGCCAGACCGCCGCGGATCGGGCCGAACAACTGGCCGATGGTGTCAAGCAGATCTTCGGCCATGCCGGAACGTTCCAGCACGATGCCCATGAAGGTAAAGAACGGAATCGCCAGCAGCGTGTCGCTGGATATCACCCCGAACAATCGCTGCGGCATGGTGAACAAAAGGGGCCAGTCCAGCGTGATCTCACCCGAGGACAGGGGGGCAAGCCAGACGCCGATGGCAAAGAAGATCAGCCCGTTCGCGGCCAGCGAGAAGGCGACCGGATAGCCGATCAGCAAGAAGAACACGAGGCTCGCAAACATGATCGGGGCCATGTTGTGCGCAAGGATTTCAAGGATCATCGCTTGATCTCCCGCGCCATTGCCTGTGCTTCCAGTTCGGCCGCTTCATGTGCCGAAAGAAAGGGCGTGGGGTCGGGGATCACACCGGCCAGAACGGCCACGCGCTTGATGATTTCGGAGATGCCCTGAAACAGCAGCATGCAGAACCCGATCAGCAGAACCGCGCGCGCGGGCCAGATGATCAGCCCGCCCGCGTTGGTCGAGACGTAGCCGCCACGATAGGCATCCACGGCATAGGGGATCAGCATCCACACCATCAGACACACGAAGGGCATCAGAAAGAACACATGCCCGAACAGATCAATCCAAAGCTGCGTGCGCCGGGTGCGACCGGCATAAATGATGTCGACGCGGATATGTTCGTTCTGTTTCAGCGTGTAGGCGGCAGCCATCATGAAGGCGGCCCCGAAAAGATACCACTGCAATTCAAGCCAGGCGTTTGACGACAGGTTGAACGCCTTGCGGCTGACCGCGTTGCCCGCACTGACCAGAACCGCCAGCAGGATCAGCCACGACACGGCACGTCCGATGAATTCGTTGATCCGGTCAATCAGACCGGACAGCGCAAGGAGTGGTCCCATCGCGTCGTATTCCCCCTGGATCGACACCCTTTTGCGGGCGTCTGTTCTTTTGTGCAGTCCGGGTGGCAAGGACCTTGCCGTTACCGGACCGGATGGATCATGGCGTTGTCGCGACGAAGGGATTCGCCGCTCTGGTGTCTGTTTGCGACATGTTGCCCGCCTTGGCAACGGCAGGCGCACTGTCTTTTGCGTGTGGGGTGTCGGAAAACGCAACCAGATCCCAGCGGTTGCCGAAGGGGTCGCGCCATATTGCCACGGTGCCGTATGGCTCCTTTCGGGGCAATTCCTCGAACACCACGCCTGCGGCTTGCATCGCGGCATGGTCGCGCGCGAAATCATCGGTTTCCAGAAACAGCCAGACC
>JBGSRQ010000064.1:0-5344 GCA_041737515.1 Rhodobacterales bacterium
CCCAAGGGCTGCCGGGCGCAGGGGCAACATGCGCCCCCCCTCGACCGTCAGCGTCACCGCGTCATTGCCCGCCGCACGGCTGGTGATCGTCAGCCGGCCGACAGCCCCAAGCGATGGCAAAGCCTCACCCCGGAAACCGAATGATTGGATGTTGAGCAAATCGCTACCGTCGATCTTGGATGTCGCATGGCGGGACAGGGCCAGCGGCAAATCGGTGGCCGTCATGCCGCAGCCATCATCAGTCACCCGGATCAGGCTTTTGCCGCCTGCCGCGTAATCCACCGTGATCCGCCGCGCCCCGGCATCGACAGCGTTTTCAACCAGTTCCTTGACGGCAGAGGCGGGGCGCTCCACCACCTCGCCTGCCGCAATGCGGTTGATCGCAGCCTCGTCCAACTGCCGGATCACCGGACGGGCGGGCGCATCATCGCGGCTTATATTGGGGGCGGGTTGAGCCATGCCCCTACCCCTAGCATGACCCAACAGATTCGGCCACAGTTTGCACGCCGGTTCAGTTGGTCGATTGCAATCCGTCCGGCTGACCCACGATCACAAAGCGCAACGCGTCGGGCTTCAATATCCGTTTGGCCACACGGGCCACATCGGCCAGCGTCACGGCTTCGATCCTGGCATTGCGGGTTTGCGAATAATCAATCGGCAGGCCCTGCATCTGCATGCCGACCAGAATATCGGCAATCGGTCCGTTGCCATCAAACCGCAGCGGATACGAGCCTGTCAGGTAGGTTTTCGTGGTATCCAGTTCCGCCGGCGTGATGCCGCCCGCAGCCATCTTTGCCCATTCTGCACGGATGATCGAAACCGCCTCGGCCACCTTGGCATTGTCGGACGACAACTGCCCCAGATACAAAGCGCCATGATCCAACGGGTAAAGCCCGGTCGAGATGCCATAGGTCAGGCCGCGCTTTTCGCGCACCTCGGTCATCAGACGGGCGGTAAAGCGACCACCGCCCAGAACCTCGTTCAGCACATAGGCGGGAAAGAAATCGGGGTCATCGCGCGCAATGCCGTCATGGCCGAACATGATCACGGCCTGTAGGGTCGGGAAATCAATCACCGTCGTGCCGCCGGTCAGACCATAGGTTGCAGGCTCCGGCAAGGGCACACCCGTGGCCGGCAGATCGCCCAGCAGATCGTCGATGATGCGGCCCAATGTCTCGGGTGTGATGTCGCCCACGGCCGCCACATAAACCCGGTCGCGCGTCAAGGCGCCCTTCCATGCGGCAACGACATCCTCGCGGGTCAGCGCCGTAACCGACGCAATCGTGCCATTGCCGGATGATCCGTAAGGGTGGTCGCCAAAGGCCGCCGCATCAAAGGCCAGCCCCGCAATTGCACCGGGATCCTTCGCGTCAGAGGCGAGGCCCGACAGAACCTGTCCACGCACCCGCTCCACCGCATCCGCGTCAAAACGCGGCTTGGTCAGAGCCTGCCGCAGCAGCGCCACCGCCTGATCCCGGTTGTCGGTCAGGAACCGGGCAGACACGCCGATCGAGTCCTGTCCCGGCGAAAAGCTGTAACTGGCGGCAAGCGAATCGCGTGCTTCGGCAAAGCCCTGGGCATCCAGATCGCCGGCACCTTCCTCGATCAGGCCGGTCATCAGGTTGGTCGCCCCCCGCTTTCCGGGCGCATCCAGCGAGGTGCCACCCTTGAAGCGGATTTCAAGCGCCGTGAACGGCAGCGAGTGTTCCTCGACCAGCCATGCGGTGATGCCGCCGGGCGAGGTGACGGATTGAATGGCAACCTCGGCCCGGACCGGCAACGCGAACATCAGCGCGGCAAAGACGATGCGCATCATCATTGCGTGGCCTCCTCGGGTTGGGTCAGGCGGCTGGTGACGGCCTTGTTGCGGTTCAGCACCAGATGGGCTGCGGCCATCACATCGTCGGGGGTCACGTCCTGCAAAATCTGCGGCCAGTCCTGCACATCCTTGATCGACAGGCCCACCGACAGGGCCGCGCCATAGCGCCGCGCCAATCCATCTGTGTTGTCACGGGCGTAAATGTCTGATGCCATAAGCTGCGTCTTGATGCGGGCAAAGGCGGATTCGTCCACCCCGTCTTTCAGGAATTTCGCGATGGTGCCGTCCATCGCTGCCTCTGCCTCATCCAGCGTCTTGCCGGGAACCGGCACCACGACCAGACCAAAGGTCGTCGGATCAATCGTTGTGCCATCGTAGAAGGCCGAGGAATAGACGGCGATCTGCGTCTCGAACTGCAATGCCCGCGCGAAAACCGACGTGGTGCCACTGCCGCCCAGAAGAGCCGCCAGATATTCCAGCGCTGCCGCCTGTTTCTGATCGCCGCTGTTCCGTTCGGGGGCCAGGTAGGTGCGGATCAGAACCGGTTGCGACACGCGCGGATCGGCCATTGTCAGGCGGCGCTCGGCCAATTGCGGGGGTTCTTGCGGACGGATGCGCGGGACAATGCCTTCAGACGGTTTCAGGGGGCCGTAATGTGCCTCGGCCATCTTGCGCACGGCATCGGGCGTCACATCGCCCGCCACCACCAGCACCGCGTTGTTGGGCGCGTAGAATTTCGAGTAATGGTCCAGCGCATCCTTGCGGCTTAACTGTTCCATCTCGTGCCGCCAGCCGATCACGGGGGTGCCGTAGGGGTGGTTAAGATACTGCGCCGCCGCCGCCTGTTCCTGCAAAAGTGAGCCGGGGTCGCTGTCGATGCGCTGGCTGCGTTCCTCAAGAATGACCTGACGTTCGGGGTTCACCACCTCGTCCGTCAGGATCAGGTTGCGCATCCGGTCTGCCTCAAGCTTCATCATCAGATCAAGACGGTCGGCGGCAACCCGTTGGAAATAGGCGGTATAATCAAAGCTGGTAAAGGCATTGTCATTGCCACCCTGCGCCTCGACCGTGGCGGAAAACTCGCCAGGGCCGGTGGTGGGCGTGCCCTTGAACATCAGGTGTTCCAGAAAATGCGCGATGCCGGAATGACCCGGCGCTTCATCCGCCGACCCGGTTTTATACCAGATCATCTGCACCACCACGGGCGCGCGGTGATCTTCGATCACCACAACCTCAAGCCCGTTAGGCAGGGTAAAATCGCTGACCGTCTCCGAAAGGGCGGGAGCGGCAACGGCGGCCCCCCACAACGCAAGGGCCACCATGGAAACGCGCATTGAAACTCTCCGCATCATTTGGGGAAGAACTATGGGTCAGCGGGCGCGGATCAAGCCCGGTGCCGCCGAAGTGACCGGCCTTTGGTTACTCCAACGCCTCAAGCGGGGTCGCGGACGGGTTGCCTGCACCGGCACGACGCCAGCGGGCAAGTTCCGCGTCCTGATCCAGCGACTGCCGCTGATAGGCGCGGTAATAGACGTTTTTCGCAAAGATACGTTCCAGCAGGCGGCCGTCGTTCTTGCGGCGGAATTCAAGGTCTTCGGCGGCAAGGGTCTGGCGGATTTCGCCCGCCGTGCCAAAGCGTGTGGCTTGTGCCACCAAGGCGCCATCCCGACCCGGAATGCCGTTGCCGCCTTGCGGACGTCCACCCAGAGCGATGATCGCATCTTCTGTCGGCGTGGGGTCGGTGCGGCTGAACCCGCCCGGCGTGGGTTCGGGTAGCGACACCAGATCTTCCGGCTGCTGCAACGGTTTGGGCGGCAGGATCGAGAATTCGTCCGGGCCGTTGGTTTCGGACCGGATGTTAAGCAGTTTCGGTTCCTTGGGCGAACAGGCGACCAGTGCAAGCACCAATGCCACCGCCATCATCGCCCCGTTCGCTGCCCGCATACCCAGTCTCCGACCCGTTCCGTTTCCGTGTTTAGCGCAAAGACCCCGGCGCGTCACGGGGTCTTTCGGCGGCGCGGGGCCGCGGGGCCACCCTTGCCGTCGCCGGCGAAAAGCACAAGGCCGATGGCACCGGCAAAAATCGCCACATCGGCGACGTTGAACGCATAGGGATTCTCGATCCCGCAGCACGACATGTTCAGAAAATCGGCAACCGCGCCGTAAATCACCCGGTCCACCACATTGCCGAACGCACCGCCGATCAGCAGCCCCGCCGCCAGCCGCGCCGGTTTCGACTGCCCGCCCCGCGCAATCCAGACCCAGACCCAAGCCGCAATCACAACCGCCACAGCAATCAGCAGCCATCGCACCAGATCGGCATGGCTGGACAGAAGCCCGAAATTCACCCCGCGATTCCACGCCATCCGAAAATTGAGAAACGGCGGGATCACGTCGATCTCGCCCCGGTTTGCAAGATTGAGACCCTTGACCACGACCCATTTGCTGACCTGATCGACAAGAAACGTGATCAGCGCTGTCAGGGCGACCAACCGCATGTCAGTGCCGGAAATGGCGCTGGCCGGTAAAGACCATCGCCAACCCCAAGGCATCGGCCGCGGCAATGATCTCATCATCGCGCAAGGATCCACCGGGCTGGATCACGGCGCGGGCGCCGGCTGCAGCCAGTGCCTCGATACCGTCGGGAAAGGGAAAGAACGCGTCGGATGCAACCACGGCACCATCGGTCATGGCACGCGAAAGGCCCAGCGTCTCGGCCATATCCTGCCCCTTGCGGGACGCGATGCGGGTGGCGTCAACGCGGCTCATCTGACCGGCGCCCACACCGACCGTTGCGCCGTCTTTGACAAAGACGATGGCATTGGATTTCACATGCTTGGCAACCGTGGCGGCAAAGACCAGATCGGCCAGTTCGCCGTCCGTGGGCTTGCGTTTGGAGACGACGCGCAATTCGACATCGCCCACCCCCGCTGCATCACGGTCCTGCACCAGAAACCCGCCCGCAACCTGCCGGAAGGTCAGCCCGCCCGTGGTTGCATCGGGCAGATGGTCGGTCGTCAGAAGGCGCAGGTTCTTCTTGGCGGCAAAGACCGCGCGGGCGGCGTCATCAGCGCCCGGAGCGATGACCACTTCGGTGAAGATCCCGCAGATCGCCTCGGCGGTCGGGCCATCAAGGGGTTGGTTCAGCGCAACGATGCCGCCGAACGCAGAGGTGCGGTCGCAGTCATAGGCGCGGGCGTAGGCTTCGGCCAAAGTTGCCGCCTGTGCCACACCGCAGGGGTTGGCGTGTTTCACGATCACGCATGCGGGGCCTTTGGCGGGGTCGAATTCCGCCACCAGTTCAAACGCCGCATCAGTATCGTTGATGTTGTTATAGCTCAGTTCCTTGCCCTGCCACTGCCGGGCGGTGGCAACCCCGGCGCGGGCGGTGCCGTCGGTGTAGAACGCAGCCCCCTGATGCGGGTTTTCGCCGTAGCGCAAACCCTGCGCCAGCTTGCCCGCAAACACCCGGCGGCGCGGGGTGGCATCGCCCAACGCGCCAGCCATCCAGTTTGAGACCGCCGC
>JBGSRQ010000075.1:0-3969 GCA_041737515.1 Rhodobacterales bacterium
CGTCTGGCGGCAAATGCCGCCTATTGGCGCGAGGGGCTGGCCGATGCGGGGTTCACGCTGCTGGCGGGGACGCATCCGATCATCCCGGTGATGCTGGGCGAGGCGAAGCTGGCGCAGGCGATGGCTGCGGCACTGGCAGAGCGGGGCGTGCATGTGGCGGGGTTCTTCTTTCCGGTGGTGCCAAAGGGGGCGGCGCGCATCCGCACCCAAATGAGTGCCGCGCTGACGCGGAAGGATCTGGACTTTGGGCTGGAGGCGTTTGCCAGCGCGGGCAAAGCCGTGGGGGTATTGGCATGACCAACGAGATGAAGGCGCTGGTGAAGGCGCGGGCGGAGCCGGGCTTGTGGATGGAGCGGCGGCCGGTGCCCGAGATCGGGCCGGATGACGTGCTGATCCGCATCACCAAGACCGGGATTTGCGGGACCGATATCCATATCTGGAACTGGGATGACTGGGCGCAGCGCACGGTGCCGGTGCCGCTGGTCACCGGGCATGAATTTGCCGGGGTGGTTGTCGAAGTGGGGCGCGATGTCACCGATGTGGTGGTGGGGCAGAGATGTTCGGGCGAGGGGCATCTGATCGGGCGGCATTCGCGCCAGTCGCGCGCGGGCAAGTTCCATCTGGACCCCGAGACGCGCGGCATCGGGGTAAACGAACCCGGCGCCTTTGCGCAATACCTGCGGCTGCCCGCGTTCAACGTGGTGCCGCTGCCCGATGCGATTGATGACGAGATCGGGGCCATCCTCGACCCTTTGGGCAATGCGGTGCACACGGCGCTGAGTTTCGATCTGGTGGGCGAGGATGTGCTGATCACCGGTGCTGGGCCGATCGGGATCATGGCAGGGGCGGTGGCACGGCATGTGGGGGCGCGCCATGTGGTGATCACGGATGTGAACCCGGCCCGGCTGGCCTTGGCCGCCGAGGTGGCGGATGTGACGCCGGTGAACGTGGCCGAGGAGGATTTGCGCGATGTGATGCACCGCCTGAAGCTGGTGCAGGGCTTTGACGTGGGCATGGAGATGAGCGGCAATCAGGCCGCGCTGGACCAGATGGTCGAGGCGATGGTGATGGGCGGGCGGATCGCCATGCTGGGCATCCCGCCGGGAAAATCGCCGGTGGACTGGAGCCGGATCGTGTTCAAGGCGATCACCATCAAGGGCGTCTATGGTCGCGAGATATTCGAGACCTGGTACAAGATGATTGCCATGCTGGAAAACGGTCTGGACGTGCGCGCGGTGATCACCCATCGTTTCGGTGTCGATGATTTCCGCGAAGGCTTTGGTGCCATGCGGTCGGGTCTGTCGGGCAAGGTTGTGCTGGACTGGGGCTGACCACAGACCCGACCACCACGGGGGAGCCGTCCTTGGGGGCATCGAGCCCCCTCGGACGGCGTCGCCTTCGCTCCACCCTTTCCCAACTGTGACTTCATCGTTGCAAAAATACTCATCTTCGGCCCGGTCGCGCGGCATAGCGCGGAACATGAGTATTTAGGCAAAAGTGAAGTCCCGCCGTTTTTGCGCCTTTGCCGGGACCTCCGGCCTGCGTTAGCATTGGTGCGGCAGGGGCAGGGAGCAGATCATGGAAAGTGCGGATTTGGTTGCCGAGGCCGCTGCGCTGGTGTTTGTGCAATTTGACGAGGCAGATGCCTGGAGGCTGGGTGGCCTATTGGTGGAATTGGCCACTGCTTCACTTTTCCCGGTTGTGATCAACATCCGCACCCCGGACCGGTGCCTGTTCCATGCAGCTTTGCCCGGATCGGGCCCCACGAACGACAACTGGGCGCGGCGCAAAAGCAATGTGGCGTTTCATTTTCAAGCGGCGTCGCTTCTGGTTGGCACCCGGATGCGTGAGAAGGGCGAGGATCTGTCGAAACACGGGCTCTTGCCGGTGGATCATGCAAGTCACGGCGGGGCGGTGCCGATTGCTGTGCGCGGCGTCGGTGTCGTTGCTGTGGCCACCGTGTCGGGGTTGCCGCAAGTTGACGATCACCGGCTGGTCGTGCGGGCAATGCGACGTTTTCTGGAGGCGTAAGGGCCTGTGTCCGTCCGGAATTCAGCGAACCCTCTGGAGGCGGGTGCCGCTGTTGCATGGATTTAAAAAAACCGCCCGCGGGAAAACCCGTGCCGCAAATGGTCATGGTATCCCCGGCCTGAATGAAGGTCTTTGTCATGTCAGAGACGCTTCGAGGTATTGAAGGTGATCCGGTTGGAGGGGCGATTGCCGCCCTATCGCTTAAATTCGGTGCCGCGAAAGGCAGGCGCGGCTGCCAGTTCCGAATGGCCGCTATACCGGATCGACTCGCCGCTGAAATCCGTCACCATCAGAACGCCGGAAAACCTGGCGTCCATCAGACCTTCGCGCCATTCTTCAAGTTGCGCGAGAGATGCCATGCCGCGCCCCTGTTCCGTTACGCGCCCCGGTGATCCGTAGCACCCGCTCCGCAGTCGAGGGTGGTGCGGAATTCCCGGCCCGGCACATCCCGGCCGTCGCGGTTTGACAGCTGCGGCCCTTGCGTGCGGGGCAGGTAGGCATGTTTCAGTGCGGGGGCGGTGGAGCGGTTACCGAACAGACATCAGCCGTTCCCGGTTACTTCCGTTCCACGATCAGCGACAGCTTGCCGCCGAAGGGGTTCACGTCTGCCCCGGTGTTCGGCTGGATATCCACCTAAAGCCGTTCGGCCGACGTTCCGAAGGGGGCTGACCACAGTCAAGTGAAGGGCGACGTTCACCGGGTCTTGCCCTTCTGCAGTTTCCGGGTGCGCAGCGCCTGCCGCGCCGTGTTCAAATTGGGAATGTTCAGGATCGCCGCAGAGGCGGCAAGGTCGCCGTGATCGGCATGGAGCGGTGTCTTGCCAAGCCCGACCGAGGTGATCTCGGACATGACCGACCGCCTGTGCGGATCCTCGCAGACCCACCTTGGCACGGCGATGCCTACGGCGGGCGGTCACATCATCAGAGCCGGGTATGCGCCAAACGACAGCCGCTATTCCCTGCCGTCAAGGCGGCAGCGCATCCGCCGCATTCTTCCGCCTGCGGGCCGGACGAACAAGAGCAGCCCGCCATCATCGGTAATTTTGCGAGGTTTTCCAGAAGGATCAGGCTTGGCGCCGCGGCATGCCGCATCTGCCTCGGGCATCGGAATCGTTCCTGCGGGTATCTGACTTTTCAGGACCGCCCGCTTTCGATACCCACATACGTTGGGTGCCTGCAGCCCATATTCCCGCTGAAGAGGCGTCGCATTCAGTTTTCTTGATGAAAACAAGGGCAGCAATTTTCGAAGACTGACTGCAATCCAGCGAAAAAGCGGAACTGGAGGCGGGTACCGGAATCGAACCGGTCTACTCGGATTTGCAATCCGGTGCATAGCCTGCCTGCCCACCCGCCGGTGCCAGAGTCATAGTGGGGGTCAGATAAAGGACTTGGGCGCGGTTCGCAAGGGGTTCAGGCCGCGCAATAAAGGCGGAACATCCGCGCCAGGGTTGCGGTGTCGGGGCAGGCGGCTTGCGTCCGCGCGGGGTTGGCGGCAGCGTCGGGGGCGCGGTCAAGGTTGGCGGGGGCAGGGTTCAAGGTCATGGTGCAATTCTTCTGGACGGCGTACATGACAGTTTGTGACACGCACCGAAAGCATTGGTTCCGGGAATCCGCCATGCGTTTTCTGCAAGCCTTGCCGGGATTTACCCGATGGTCCGGGCCAGCAGGTTCAGCCAGTTGTCCCAGCACAGGCGGCGGATCAGGGGCTCGGGGTAGCCCGCCCTCTCCATCGCGGCAGTGAGGTTCGGCAGATCTGCCGCCGATGCCAGAAAATCTGGTGTGGTTGTGCCGTCGAAATCCGACCCGAACGCCACGCCGCCTTCGCCAAGCTTGCCGATCAGATGGTCCAGATGGCGGATCATCACTTCAGGCGCGGTATCGGGGGTTTTGATCCCATCTTCGCGCACAAAGCCCACGCCGAAGTTCAGCCCGACAAGGC
>JBGSRQ010000107.1:0-3496 GCA_041737515.1 Rhodobacterales bacterium
TGCATCGCGCAGGGCCGCCCCCGCCTCTGCCGCCATCACGCAGGCAATACGGCGACGTGCCTGATCCAGCGGCAGACCGTATGCCGCCGCCCCAACCAGCGCCCCCCGGGCGATCCGCAGAAAAAGCGCATCGGGCAGGTCCAGACGATATCGGGGCAGTTTTCCATTCTCCTGCGCGACCTCGACCCCGCGCCAGCCGATCAGGGCGGCGGCCGGAACGATCAGACCTTCGTGTGCCAGACACAGCGAAACATCATGCCACACGGCAAGCGCGTCTAGATTTCCGACAGCCCGCATCGGAATCTGTATCGGCCAATGCAGATGGGGCAGTATCTGCGCTGCAACCACCGTGTCAAAGCGCAGGACTGCATGCAGACGCCGCGCACCGCGATCGGTCAGAACGGCATCGCCCGCGTGCAGGTGTTCAACATGCAGCCATCCGCCGGGCGTCGCAACCGGCGTCCCTGCCAGTACCGTGACCCCGGTCATTGCCCCGTCCTTGATCATTTGACGCCCTGCGATCAAAAGCTCCCCAGCCCCGAACAGACATGCTGCACGCACGGGGCGCGCTATTTCGGGTGCACATGCGGCAAATCCGGGGCAACCGGATTGAATTTTCAGTGATTTTTCGAATAATCATCAAAGTCATAGCCAAGGCGGGCAATATCATCGGCGCAGATTCTGGCAAGCAACGCCGCATCCCGGTCGCTATAATATCCGCGCCAATCGCGGCTGCGCGCAGAGGCATTGGCACCGGCAAGCGGTGTCACACGAAACCCCAGATGCGCTTCAAACGGGGCAAGGTCGGTTTCCAGATGCTCAAGCCGCGCGTAAAGACGGCAGCGTTCCAGCCCACGCGCATCACGCATATAGGCGGAGGCAGGCCACTGGAGCAGGCTGTTTGCAGTCTGCGGATCATTGAGAAACCCGCTGAACTCCAGCGATTTTGCAAGACCCACGGCGGGATGAGAAAAGCGCTGCACCCGCAGCCAATGGTAATAGCTGACCACCCGGTCCCACGGATTGCGCACAAGGGTCAGGGTGAACCAACCGGCCAGATCGGTGTCACTGACGACGCCATCAATATCGGCAAGAGTAGAGTGTTTCCAAAGCCGCCCGGCAGGTTGCAGGTCGTCCATTCGGTGCCGCCGGGTCCGGGCCTTCGGCGTGTCACCGATCAGGATGTCATCGCGCATCGCCCGCGCCTCCAGTGCCAGCGTCAAGGCCGTGCCCCCGGTCTTAGGGATATGCACGAAGACAAACCGCCGCCCGCGCGAGATGATCATGCGCTACCCCTGGAAAGGGCAAGCCGCTCTCGGGGGCATCGAGCCCCGTCGTGCGGCGCTGTCGCGGATTCCGTTACAAGGACCGCCTGGATCCTGCGGCTTTCATTTTGATCCAAATATCCCCGCCGGAGGCTCTTTCTTTCCTGCTGACCAAGAAATTTCTTGCCTCCGGCGGGGATATTTCCGTCAAAATGAAAGACCGAGATCAGGGGCACGGGATGGGCCAATCAGAAGAGTTTTCCGCCATCGGGCACGGTGTGGCCGGGGCCGATCAGCACAACTTCGCCCGCTGCATCCGGAACGCCGAGGACCAGCACTTCTGACAAGACCTTGCCGATCTGGCGTGGCGGGAAGTTCACCACCGCCAGCACCTGCCGCCCGATCAGCCCGTCTGGCGTGTAATGCGCCGTGATTTGGGCTGAGGAGCGTTTCTCGCCAATGTCCCCACCGAAATCGACCCAGAGCTTGTAGGCTGGCTTGCGCGCCTCGGGAAACGGCTCGGCGCGGGTGATGGTACCGATGCGGATGTCGAGTTTGGCGAAATCGTCATAGGTGATCATCTGCCAAGCTCGCGTCCACGGTCCGCCGCGGCCTTGACCGCACGCGCAAGCAAGGCCGGAAAGCCGGTTTCAGGATGCATCAGCACCGCGAGTGCTGCAGCGGTTGTGCCACCGGGAGAGGTCACGTTGATGCGCAGTTGCCCGGCGGATTCAGGTGCGCGGTGGGCCAGTTCGCCGGCTCCCGTCACCGTGGCACGGGCAAGTTGCATCGCGAGGTCTCCGGGCAGACCCTCGGCCACACCCGCCGCTGCCAACGCCTCGATCAGGTGAAAGACATAGGCGGGGCCGGAGCCGGACACACCGGTCACGGCATCCATCTGATGCTCACCGTCCAGCCGGACAACCTGGCCCACGGCGGCAAGCAGTGTTTCGGCCAGAGCCAGATCGTCGGGGGTGGTGTGGGGGTTGCCGATGATTGCCGTGATGCCGCGCCCGACAGCTGCGGGGGTGTTGGGCATGGCGCGGATGATCGGGGTATTTGCCCCGAAAACCGCCTCGTAGGATGCGATCGTGATGCCGGCCGCGACCGTCAGCACCAGCGTGCCACCGCCGCCATAGCCTGCAAGAGTGGGCAGCGCCTCGGCCATCATCTGCGGCTTGACCGCCACCAGAACAACCGCTGGTGCTGCGGGCAGCGCCGCGTTCAGATGCAGCCCCTTTGTCGCCAGCCGTTTCAGCCAATCGGAGGGGTTCGGGTCAACCACAAAGACCGACGAAAGCGCCAGCCCGCGCGACAGCCAGCCTTCCAGCATGGCCGACCCCATCTTGCCACAGCCCAGAAGCACCAGCCCGGCACGGTTGATCTTGTCCAGTTGCATCAGCGCCCCCTTGGTTTGGGAGGCAGGTTAGGCGCGACCGTAAGCCTCGGCAATGGCGACTTTCATCGCATCGGCGGGCGAGTGGTTGGCCCAGGCGACCATCTGGAACGCCGGATAGAACCGTTCCGCCGCCATCACTGCCGACCCGATCAGATGGTCAATCTGTTCGCTGCACGCAATCTGCCCGCCCGACAGCACCAGACCATAACGCCAGACCATCAGCTTTTGCTCGGTCCAATAGGTGAAGGCACCGGTCCAGACCATGTCGTTGCAGCGGTTGAGCACATCATAAAGCTCGCCCATCCGCTCGGCCGGGGGTTCCATTTCGAACGTACAGATCAGGCGCAGCGTCTCATCCTGAGCCGACCAGGCAAGGGTCAGCGAATAGGTCCGCCACTGACCTTCGACCGCCATGGCGATCTGATCGTCGGTCACGCGGTCAAACTCCCACGCGTGGTGTTCGGCAAGCGTTTCGACGATGTCGATCGGGTGGATCTCGTCTGATGCGAGGTAATCTTCGGTAAATGACATTGCCCGGCCTCTTTATGAAGTCTCTGGCGGGGGTGAACCCACAAGGGACTGGGTGTCTGGCAAGGTACGGCGTTGCCTGACACCGTCCTTACTAGATATGGTGTGCCAGAAGCGAAACCCTGTAAAGAGGTTTCTGTTTGAAGTTTCTGTGCATAAGTCGATTGTGGCTGTTGTGGCTGTGGCGTGACAGCCAATGTTGCACTCTGTGACAGCGAAAGTTGCAGCAGAGCACTTTTTGCCAAAGCGGCACCTTCGGAGCGTGTAACGCCCTGATGAAGGGGACGGCAACACGCGTTCAAAA
>JBGSRQ010000118.1:0-1922 GCA_041737515.1 Rhodobacterales bacterium
TCGATGCGCGCGGGCATCAGGTCACGACGCTGACCGCCCTTGCCCGCGACATCGCCACCGGCGACGGATTGCGCCGCGCGATGGACGGCGCGCGCAATGAACTGGCACACGCCCCAAAGGACGACATCCGCCTGCGCGCTCTGACAAAGGCCGAGGCCGAGATTGCGATCCTGTCGCGCATCCCGGCGCAGATCATCTCCGAGATGGCAGGGCTGAAAACCCGTGCCCATTCGGCCTGGGTTGCGGCGCGCGCAGCCAATGATTTCGCCGGTTTCGCGCCGGTGCTGGACCGGATGATGACCTTGCAGCGCGAAGTGTCGGCAGCGATCGGCGGTGGCACGCACCCCTATGACCCGATGGTGGGCCAGTTTGAGCCGGGCATGACGCTGGCCGAATTGCGCGGCGTTTACGAGACGCTCAAATCCGCGCTGGTGCCGTTGATTGCGCGGGCGACCGGGGCGCCGCAACCGCGCACCGATTTCCTGACGCAGGACTTCCCCATCCCGCAGCAAAAGGCCTTCGGCCTGATGATCGCGGAACGCATGGGATATGATCTTTTGCGCGGGCGGCTGGATGATACCGTGCATCCGTTCGAGATTTCGTTCACCCGCGATGATGTGCGGATCACCAGCCGGTTTCGCGAAAACTGGGCTCCCGGCGGCATCTTCGCGCTGTGGCACGAGGCGGGGCATGCGATGTATGAACAAGGCGTCGATCCCGCCCATAGCCGCACGATCTTTACAACCGATCTGGTCAATCTTTACGGCGTCGGCGGTGCCAGCTTCGGGATGCACGAGGCGCAGTCGCGGATGTGGGAAAACCGCGTGGGGCGGTCGCAAAGGTTCTGGGACCTGCACTTCGCCGCCTTCCACGACCATTTTCCCGATCAGTTGCGCGGGGTTACGGCCCACGACATGTGGGCTGCGGTCAACCGCGTCAATCCCGGCCTGATCCGGGTCGAGGCGGACGAGCTGACCTATGATCTGCACATCATCCTGCGATCCGAGATCGAGGCCGCGCTGATGGCGGGCGATCTGGCGGTTGCGGATCTTCCGGCCGTCTGGGCGGAAAAGATGCGCGACTATCTGGGCCTGAGCGTGCCCGATGACACCCGCGGCGTGCTGCAGGATGTGCACTGGTCGCATGGCTATGTGGGGTCTTTCCCGACTTATACGCTGGGCAACATCATGTCGTCGCAGCTTTTTGCCCGTGCGCAGCAGGCCGACGGCGTGAAGGCGGGGCTCGACAGCGGCGATTACGCACCGTTGCGGGGCTGGCTGACCGACAACGTCTACCGACACGGGCGGGCATCATCGCCCCGCGAAACACTGCACCGCGTGACGGGCAGGGGTCTTGATCCGGCGCCCTACATCGCCGATCTGACCGCCAAGGTGCAGGCGCTGACAGCATGACCGGTGCCCCGATCTGCACCGCCGATCTTTATGATCTGCACGCAGTCAAACTGCGCGTGTGCGAATTGCAGTTCCGCAGCTTTGGCCTGGTGCGCAGCTTTTGCGGCCCCTGCCTGACTCTGGCCACGTTCGAGGATCACACCCCCGTTCTGCGCATTCTGCAAACCCAAGGGGCGGGGCGGGTGCTGGTTGTGGATGGTCAGGGGTCGATGCGCGTGGGGCTGATGGGCGACCGGCTGGCCGGGATCGGCGTGCAGAACGGCTGGCGCGGCGTGATCTTCAACGGGGTCATCCGCGACAGTGCCGGCATCGACGCGCTGAACATTGGCGTGCGCGCGCTTGGCACCACCGCTCGGCGTGGCTGGGTGGAGACAGCGGGCACGCAAGGCACGCCCGTCACCTTTGGCGGGGTGACCATCGCCAGTGGCGACTGGATTTACGCCGACTCCGATTGCGTGATCATCGCGGACGAAGAACTTGCTTTGCCCGGCTGAGGCGACACCTAGATCG
>JBGSRQ010000121.1:0-3695 GCA_041737515.1 Rhodobacterales bacterium
GATGCACCGCTGGCGGGCGGGTTGGTACCCGCCGAATAGGCCAGGCGCAACACGCCTGACCGGGATCCCGAAGGAACGGATGGGGGCGGCGCATGGTCGCCCCCCTTTCGTGGCCCATGTCGCCACGTCGCACGCAGAAGGATTGGCAAGCATGAACACACAGGTTCTTTCTGGAAAGATCGCGGTCGTGACCGGATCGACCAGCGGCATCGGCCTTGGCATCGCACGGGCGTTGGCGGCAGAGGGTGCAGACCTTGTCCTCAATGGTCTGGGCGATGCCGACGCCATCGAAGCCACCCGTGCTGACATCGAGGCAGAGTTCGGACGCCGCTGCTTCTATTCCCCCGCCAACATGCTGAACGCCGAGGACATTCGCGGGATGATCGATCTGGCAGCCGGAATGGGTGGCTGCGACATTCTGGTGAACAACGCCGGAATCCAGCATGTTGCCCCGATCGACGAATTTCCCGATGACAAGTTCGCGGCGATCATCGCCATCAACCTTGCCGCCACATTCCATACGATCAAGGCCGCGCTGCCACATATGAAAACGGCGGGTTGGGGGCGGGTGATCAACGTCGCCTCGGCCCATGCGCTGGTCGCTTCGCCCTACAAGTCGGCCTATGTCGCGTCAAAGCACGGGGTTGCCGGCCTGACCAAATCGGTGGCGCTGGAGGTTGCGGCGCAAGGGATAACCGTCAACGCGATCTGCCCCGGCTATGTCTGGACCCCGCTGGTGGAAAAGCAGATCCCCGACACGATGGCCGCCCGTGGCCTGACCCGCGATCAGGTGATCAACGACGTGCTGCTGGCAGCACAGCCGACCAAGGCCTTCGTGCAGATCGAAGAGGTGGCGGCGCTTGCCACCTTCCTGTGCGGCCCTGGTGCTGTGTCGATCACCGGCGCGATCCTGCCCATCGAAGGCGGCTGGACCGCGCATTGAGGAACCCCGTGATGAAAGCCGCCGATGTCGCCCGCGCCTATGCGATGCCCCTGACCAATCCGGCCTACCCCAAGGGGCCCTACAGGTTTTTTGACCGCGAATATGTCATCATCACCTATCGCACCGATCCCGATGCCCTGCGCTCCGTGGTGCCCGAGCCGATGGAAATCATCAACCCGGTGGTGAAATACGAATTCATCCGCATGCCGGATTCGACGGGTTTTGGCGACTATACCGAATCTGGTCAGGTGATCCCGGTGCGTTATCAGGGGACCGAAGGCGTCTATGTCCATGCCATGTATCTGGACGACGACGCCCCCATCGCGGGCGGCCGCGAAATCTGGGGTTTCCCGAAGAAACTTGCCCAGCCCAGGCTTGCCCATGAGGGCGAGGTGCTGGTCGGCACGCTGCACTACGGCTCGGTCCTCTGTGCCACTGCGACGATGGGCTACAAGCATCAGGCGGTGCCGACCGAAGATGTGCGGCACGCGATGGAGAAACCGAACTTTCTGGTCAAGATCATCCCGCATGTCGATGCGACGCCGCGCATCTGCGAGTTGGTGCGCTATCGGCTGACCGACATTACGGTGAAAGAGGCATGGACCGCCCCCGCCGATCTGCAACTGTTCCGTCATGTCATTGCCGATGTCGCCCGGTTGCCCGTTCTGGAAATCGTCTCGGCGCTGCATTTCGTGGCCGACCTTACGCTTGCTATGGGCGAGGTCGTGCACGACTACCCGAAGGATCGCACATGAACCGCCGCCCGAACAATCTGGTGCCCGCGCCTGATGGCCAGTCTGCAGAAATTGCAGAGATCCTTGCGCCCTATGCCTCTGTCGCGCTTGTCTTGCAGGGCGGCGGTGCGTTGGGCGCCTATCAGGGTGGCGTATTCGAGGCGCTGCACGAGGCGGGGATCAACGCGAATTTCCTGTCCGGCGTATCAATCGGCGCCATCAACGCCGCGATCATCGCCGGCAATACCCCCGGCAATCAGTTGGACCGGCTGCGTGATTTCTGGGAAACGGTGACGAAACGCAAGGTCTGGGCCGTTACCCCCGAAGGCGACATCTTCCGCCGGATGCGCAACCAGCAATCGGCGATGATGACAATGATGACCGGCCTGCCGGGTTTTTTTGCTTTGCGTCAGACGAATCCGTGGTTCACCTTGGCAGGAGCCAGCGGGTCGACCAGTTTCTACGACACCGGCGAGCTGGAACAGACGCTGAATCGGCTGGTGGACTGGGAGATCGTCAACAACGGCGAACGGCGGCTTAGTGTGGGCGCTGTCGATGTCGTATCGGGCAACTTTCGCTACTTCGACACCGCGCTGGAACATATTGACGCCCGCTACATCATGGCTTCGGGCGCGTTGCCGCCCGCCTTTCCGGCGGTCGAGATCGACAACGAGCATTACTGGGACGGCGGCATCGTGTCGAACACGCCGCTGCAATACCTTCTGGAACAAGAAGACCTGTCCGACACACTGGCGTTTCAGGTCGATCTCTTCAGTGCGCGGGGTGTGCTGCCGCGTGACATGGGCGAGGTCACTTCGCGGCACAAGGACATCATGTATTCCAGCCGCACGCGCAACAACACCGATACTTTTCGCCGGATTCACAACCTGAACATGCGGCTGCACGATGCTGTCCTGAAGGTGCCCGCAGACCAGCGGTCAGACGAGGAACGAGACTTTCTCAACCAGATGAAAGACGTGCCGCAGATCAACATTCTGCACCTGATCTATCAGCCGCGCGTTTATGAAAGCGACGCCAAGGATTATGAGTTTTCGGGCACCTCGATGCGCGAACACTGGGCCTCGGGCTACCGCGACACGGTGCGGACGCTGCGTCACCGAAAATGGCTGGCCAAACCGCCAGAAGACGTCGGAATGACGGTGCATGACATCCACCGCAACGACCCGACCTGAAGGTGGGGCTGGCAGTCCAACAGGCCATACGTCGCTTGCTGCCTGATCGCATGGGATGGCCCCCCTTAGCGATACGTTTGATCTTTTCGCCACGGCACGGGCAGCGAAGGGCAGGGTGGCCGGCTGATCCCTTTCGCCGCAGCCTTGGCCGTGGCCCTGGAACAGGGGCCCTGCCAGTGACCGGGCCGAAGGCAGGCTACAGGATCGGTGCCGCAAGGCGGAACAGGCTTTCCACCGCGCGCCGGGCACGGCTGGACGCTGGAATAGGCGATATGGCCTGCTGCATCAACGGTTCCATCCACAACTCCACAGCCGCCACATCGGCGGGGTTTTCCAGCAGAACCATCGCCTCATAGTTCAGCAACAGGCTGCGCGCATCGACATTGGCCGATCCGACCAGCGCCCGGTCATCCAGAAGGACGGCCTTGGCGTGAACCATGACCTGTGCGAACATCCGCACCTGCGCGCCTCTGTCTTGCAACTCGCGCAGGAATGACCCGCGCGCCAGATCGGCCAGTCGCTGATTTGACTTCAAAGGCACCATCAACCGAAGATCGACGCCCCGCCGAAGGGCGATGGCCAGCGCATCAGAAAGGGCAGGGGTCGGCAGATAATACGGGGTGACGATCCAGATTCGGCCCGCGGCGGCATGGCAGGCCTGTATCAGCAGATCGTGCAACGGATCATCAGCCACATCCGGACCTGCAGCAATCAATTGCAGCGTGCTGCCCCCGACGGGCGGCACGGGCGGGCTGTCGGCATCGTCCCTCGCACGTCCCCCGACCGCCGCCCAATCCGACCCGAACAGCCGGTTGAAATCGCCGA
>JBGSRQ010000140.1:0-3927 GCA_041737515.1 Rhodobacterales bacterium
GCGGCGGGGCGGCTGCGGCGGCCCTGCACCTGATCGCACTGTCGCGCGGCTGGGCCAACGCACGCAAGGGCATCGGTTTTCGCGCGCCCGATACGTCATTTCGCGCATGAAGGGCCCGGAAACCTTGAAAGGCCCTGACCGCAAACAGATGAAATCCGCCTCACGGCTTTATGCCGTGCAGGCGCTGTTCCAAATGGAACGCTCGGGCCAGACGGTCGAGGCGGTAAGCGCCGAGTTCGAAGATCACCGCTTTGGCGCGGTCTATGACGACGACGAGATGGCCGAGGGCAACGCGGCTCATTTCCGGGCCGTGCTGGGCCATGCGGTCAACTGGCAGGCCAAGATCGACCAGATGACCGACCGCGCCCTGCTGGAGAAATGGCCGCTGGGTCGCATTGACCCCGTGCTGCGCGCCGTGTTCCGCGCGGCGGGCGGCGAATTGCTGGAAATGCCGACGCCGCCCAAGGTGGTGATCAGTGAATATGTCGATGTCGCGAAGGCGTTCTTTCCCGAGGGCAAGGAAGCCAAATTCGTGAACGCTGTGCTGGACCACATGGCGCGTGAAATGAAACCCGGGGCCTTTCCCGCCTCGTGACAGATTCGCTGCGAGCGGCCAGCCTGCCGGATTGCAAAACCGGGGCTCAGCGTCCGCCAGACTGGTTCGTTCATGTTGGTCATCGGCATGCTCGATCATCCTGACCGGATTCCGACCCTTCTGATGTGGATCTGCGACCGGGGCTGAGGCACGGCTTTGGGCATCAGGATCGGTCTGGTCGTGGTGGGCGCTTTCCCGTGGGTTGCGGGTGGACGCCGCAGCAACAGCGGCGAGCCCGAAGCCTGATTTGGAGGTCTGTTCGGGCCGGTCATCTCACGGAACGGCAGGGACGCTTCAAATCCCCGGAAGATCATCATGCGTTGCGCGTGCTTTGCACAACTTCTTGTGATCGCGGGCAAAGCGCGGGAACTTTTGGCCCGGTTTCGCAGTTTATGCGCCACGATACGAAGATGCGATCGCTGTTCGATGTCCGCGGTGGGTGCAGCCTGCCGTGCAACGCGTTTGGCGAACGCCCCCACGATTGCTTTTGTGACAGCGGCGGTATGACGGGTAAACGTGGATCTTTCCCTGATCAGAACATTTGTCGAAGTGGCTGCAACGGGTTCCTTCGTTGCGGCGGCGGATCGTCTGTATGTCACGCAGTCGGCGGTCAGCCTGCGGGTGCAACGACTGGAAGACCAGCTTGGCGTCAGTCTGTTCACGCGCTCCAAGACCGGGGCCGACATGACGGCGCAAGGCCGCGAGTTCGAGGGCTATGCGCAGGCGCTTTTGCGCACCTGGGAACAGGCTCGTGCGCAGGTATCCATCCCCGAAGGCTACGCGCGCAGCCTGACCATCGGCGCGCAGGTCGCACTCTGGCACCGGGTCGGGTTTCATTGGGTCGACAGTCTGCGTGAGCAGTTCCCCGACCTTGGCCTGCGCGCACAACTTGGCATGCCCGATGCACTGATGCGGGGCATGAGCGAAGGGGTGATGCAGGTGGCCCTGACTTACGAGCCCACGCGCAAGGTCGGCCTGAACCTTGAGCGGGTTCTGGATGAAACGCTGATCCTTGTGGCTGCCTTTCCCGACCCCACGCTTGCCGACATGCGCAACCGCTATGTGTTTGTCGACTGGGGAGAGGCATTCACGGCAGCGCATGATCTGAACCACCCGAATCTCTCGAACCCCGGTCTTACGCTGGCGATGGGGGGCTTGACGGCGCGGTTTCTGATCGACCGGGGGCTTGCCGGATACCTGCCTGCAAGCTATGCCAACCATTACATCGAGACGGGCGACCTTTTTGCCGTGCCCGACACGCCCGCCTTTGATTATCCGGTCTGGGCCGTGTGGCGCGATGACCTGGATGAGGACATCGCCGATGTGGCGCGCAAGTCACTGCTTTCGGTGCTGCGCGACGTGCGCGAGATGGATGACGAGCAGATGGCGGCTGGCTGAAACACGCCCCGATCTGCCTGCCAAGTAACCCATAATACATTGAATTTCAAATACAAAATAAAAAGCGGCGCAGGTGAACCCTGCGCCGTTTCGCTGCCGACGCAACGGCGCGTTGAATTTCAAGGCTGCCATGCCCGAGTAATACTCACGTCAGCCATGAGTATTCGAAATTTTTCTTTGGCACCGCCGCTCCCTAGATAGCCCTCACACAAAACCGCCGCACTGTCCTGACGCTGTGTCGGGGCTGCGGATCACGGAAAGGAACTGCCATGAATACGATTTTGAAGACCGGCGCACTTTCGGCTGTGGCCCTGGCATTGGCGACCACTGCGACGTTCGCACAATCGACATTGACCGGCACGCGCGCGCTGAACGACCGGATCGACGATATCCAGACCGATGTGAACGATGATCTGGACCGTTCCAACGACGCCAACCGTTTTGGCAACCCCGAAGCACGTCAGGGTCTGTCGGGCTCGGCCTCGCTCAGCTATTCGGGCAAGACCGGCAACAACGAGACGCAGGATTTCTCGGTTGGCGCGCGTCTGCAATACAACGCCGGTCTGCTGACCCAGACCATCGGGCTTGCCATCGAATTCGCTGACGAAGACGGCAACACCACCAAGGAAGACACGTTCGGCGTTTATGACGCGAACTATGCGTTCAACGACCGCTTCTATGGTTTTGTGCTGGCGCGCGGTCAATCTGACGGTCTTGCCAATACGGCAGGCGAAGTCAGCAAGGACGCGTTCGTTGGTGTGGGTCCGGGCTATCGGATCATCAACCGGTCCGATCTGGCATGGCGTGTGCAGGCGGGTATCGGTGTGAGCTATCTGGAATACGGCGACGATACGGATGAAACCGAAACCGGCTATGTCGCCTCGTCGCGGTTTTTCTACCAGATCAACGACAATGCGTTCGTGACCAACGATACCGATGTCCTGACTTCGGATTCGGCATTGCGGATCAACAACGATCTGGGCGTGAACTTCCGGCTCACCGATGTCGTGTCGACCCGGGTCAGCTATCTGACCGACTATAACGACAGCCGCGATATCCGTGCCGACAACAAACTGGGCGTTTCGCTGGTGTTCGGCTTCTGAGCGAGGGATCGCAAAGGGTCAGTGAATGGGCCCCGAAGGATCTGTTTTTCATCGGGAAAGGGGCAGGGAAACCTGCCCCTTTTTCCATCTGTGCCGGGAAGAAGTGGCGGGAACCGCGGCAGCCGTGAAAGGCGTGAATTTCCCGAGAGCCTGAGTGTTCAGGTTGGTCGCCAGATACCAGGGCCTGGACCCTGGCAGAGCCAGCTCCCTCGGAGATGCTTATCGGCCACTGGAAAAGGGCCTCGCACGAGAGGGGCAGAACCCGCCACTCCTGAAGATAGGGCCGGGACTGGCATTGTGCAAGGGCCGCGTTCATTGGCGCGGCGGGAACATCCTGTCCTGAAAACGGGCGGGCTTGCAAGATGTTCATCTTTCGTTCATCATTTGCCGATGCAGGGCCTGATTGTCGAACCACCGCTTCCTGTTACGCCCGGCCAGCGCCTTGCGCGCGGGGTGGCGCGGCATTTGCTGGGGCATGATTTTGTCAGCGCCGAGGAACTGGTGCCGGCACCGGGCTTGCGCGTCGATCTGATGGCTCTGGGGCCGAAGGGCGAGATCTGGATTGTGGAATGCAAATCCGGCCGCGCCGATTATGCATCAGACCGCAAATGGCAGGGCTATCTGGAATGGTGCGACCGGTTTTTCTGGGCCGTCGATACCGATTTCCCGACCGACCTTTTGCCCGAGGGCACCGGCCTGATCATCGCAGACGCTTTTGACGCCGAGATTTTGCGGATGGGGCCGTTGACGCCGCTGGCCCCGGCCCGGCGCAAGGTGATGGTGCAGAAGTTCGCGCGCTGTGCGGCGCTTCGCCTTCAGGGCCTGCGCGAT
>JBGSRQ010000141.1:0-18828 GCA_041737515.1 Rhodobacterales bacterium
ATGATAAGGCCGTCGCCAGTGGTGAGGGGCGAAGGTTCGGTGGTGGTGAAGCGGTTGACGCCAACGACGGTGGTCGCGCCGGATTCGATCTTTGCCAACCGTTCGGCATTGGCTTCAACGAGGCGGGATTTCATGTAGGCAATGGCGGCGACGGCGCCACCCATTGCATCAATTGCTGCCAGTTCTTCTCGTGCGCCGTCCTTGAGCGCCTGAACCTTGCGATCAATCGCAGGGTTGCCGTCGAAAAGGTCGTCATACTCCAGCAAGTCCGTCTCATAGGCCAGAACCTGCTGCATGCGCAGCGACCATTGCTGATCCCACGGGCGGGGCAGGCCAAGCGCCTCGTTCCAGGCGGGCAGTTGCACGGCGCGGGCGCGGGCGTTTTTCGACAGGGTGACGGCCAGCATTTCCAGAAGAATGCGGGGGACGTTGTTTTCGGGCTGCTGTTCGGTCAGGCCAAGTGAGTTGACCTGCACGCCGTAGCGGAAGCGGCGGTGTTTGGGGTCGGTCACACCATAGCGGGTTTCGCAGATTTCATCCCACAGACCGACAAAGGCACGCATCTTGCACATCTCGGTTACGAAACGGATGCCGGCGTTCACGAAAAAGCTGATGCGGCCGACCATTGCGGGGAAGGCGTGCGGTTCGACCTTGCCGCGCAGGTCATCCAGCACGGCGCAGGCGGTGGCCAGAGCGAAGGCCAGTTCCTGCTGCGGTGTCGCCCCCGCTTCTTGCAGATGGTACGAGCAGACGTTCATCGGGTTCCATTTCGGCAAGGCTTTTGCCGTGTAGGCCGCAACGTCGGTGATCATCCGCAGGCTGGGTTCGGGCGGGCAGATATAGGTTCCGCGGCTTAGATATTCTTTTATGATGTCGTTCTGAACGGTGCCTTGAAGGGCTGCGAGATCAGCGCCTTGTTCTTCGGCCACGGCAATGTACAGCGCCAGAAGCCACGGGGCGGTGGCGTTGATCGTCATTGACGTGTTCATCTGATCAAGGGGGATGTCCGCAAACAAGGCCCGCATGTCGCCAAGGTGGTTGATCGGCACGCCAACCTTGCCCACCTCGCCTTTGGCAAGGGGATGGTCGCTGTCATAGCCGGTTTGGGTGGGCAGATCGAAGGCGACGGAAAGGCCGGTCTGCCCCTTGCCCAGATTGCTGCGGTACAGCGCGTTGGAGGCGGCGGCTGTGGAATGGCCCGCATAGGTGCGGAAAAGCCATGGTTTTTCGGCTGAGGGGTGGGTCATCGGCAGCCTCGGTGCGGTAATAATATTGCTTGAGGCTGTATATGGGGGAAATATTCTGGCGTTGTCAATTCGCTGCGCTGCGGCGAGACGGGTTTTTCCCGCCGCAGCGCTGCAGGTTCAAAAGACGTCGAGGAAATAGAGGATGATGATGATCGGGATCGGAATGCCGATCGCCCAGGCGAGGATGCCTTTCATGCGCAGTCTCCTGTAATTGGGGTCAGATGCGACCCATGAGGACAAGGATGAGGACGATCAGCAGGACCAGACCAAGGCCGCCCGTCGGACCGTAGCCCCACGACCGCGAGTGGCCCCACGTCGGCAAAGCGCCGACGACGGCAAGGACAAGGATAACAAGTAGAATTGTACCGATGGGCATGATTGATCCTTAATGAGCTTTCGCCTTCTGACGACTTCTGCACTCATAACCCGGATGTGAGAATTTGGTTCCCGCGGCCCGCCTCAGATCAGGATTTCATGGCCTTTTGCGCTGCTGCAGCGGCTTTGATTTTACTGAGAAGTTCCTCTTTCGACAGGCGGCCACCAGGGGTGGGCGCTTTGCCGGAATGTTTGCGTTCCTGATGCGGGGGTTCTTTCCCGCCGGGTTTGATTGCGCCTGATTTTCCGTAATCCACTGAAACCCCTGTCTTTTCCAAGCACGCATTGCGCGCGGCAGGCTGTCCCCTGACCTGTGTCAGTTCAAAGCCCGGCTTTGACCAGACATTCTTGTTGGACAGTCTGGGCAGTGCCTTGTAGCGCCTGCAGTGCGCCCTTGTCGAGATTGCCCGCAGCAATATCCGTGCGGATCTTTTTCGTCACGCGCAGCGGCATCTGATCTGCAACGCAATCCTGCCCCGCAACGCTTTGTTGCGTGCTGGCATTCTTGGCTTTGACCAGAGTAGCCGTATTCTGAACGTGGCTGTCGATGATGACCTGCAGAATGTCGGCCGTCTTTGACGGGTCGAACCCTTTCTGGCAACTGAATGGAGCCATCGTGTTCTGCCCGTTCAGAGCCGCACGTTCCCGCTCGCGCATCTTGTCGCACGCCCACTGGCGCAGGGGGGCCGGCATCCGCGCGTTGATGTCGATCCGGATTTCCAGCGTCTTGTTGCCGTAGATGCCCCGTTTGGGGTCAATCGTGCCCATCGCGGCAAAGCTGCACCATGTCCAAAGAATGTATGCTGCCACCCCGAAAACGACGATGGCGAGATAACCCAGAGTCTATTTCATGCACGTTCCCGCAAACCGATCAAGCTACTGCGATACTTGCGGCTTTGGTATTGCTGCTTTGCGGGCGTCACGAATCCGGGCCCGCAAAATCACCATCCAAATTGCAAGCAACGCGGCCTTTTCCGAGTTGCAGCAGGGATCATTGCGGACGCTGGCTTGGACCAGAGCTCCCCAGATATGCACAAAATTGAAGAAAATCAGATACATACCTGGATGGGGATGTTGCGTCTTGCGTTTGGTCTGCCGAACCCGATCAAAAGCAACACGCTCTGGCGGTAAAGCGGGGTTGCTCCCGCCTCTCTTCAGATTGCCCGATTTCGGCGTTCTTGCCGGACCAAAGCAAATTCCCCGCGGTCCGCCAAGACAGCACGCAAAGATGCGGCTGAGATCGCTCTAGCGTGCGAAACGTTTGTACTTTACCCGCTTCGGCTCTACCGCATCCGGGCCGAGCCTGCGGATTTTATCTTCCTCGTAGGCCTCGAAGTTGCCCTCGAACCATTCGACATGGGCATCGCCTTCGAACGCCAGAATATGCGTGCAGAGGCGGTCAAGAAAGAAGCGGTCGTGGCTGATGATCACCGCACATCCGGCAAAATCTTCGATGGCGGCTTCCAGCGCTTGCAGGGTTTCGACGTCAAGATCGTTGGTCGGCTCGTCCAGCAGCAGCACGTTTCCGCCCGAGCGCAGCAGTTTCGCCATATGCACGCGGTTCCGTTCGCCGCCTGAAAGCAGGCCCACTTTTTTCTGCTGATCGGTGCCCTTGAAGTTGAAGGCCCCGGCATAAACGCGGGAGTTCATTTCCAGATCTCCAAGATGGATCACCTCTGATCCGCCCGAGATTTCCTCCCAAGCGGTTTTCTGTGGGTCCAGGGCATCGCGCGACTGGTCAACGTACGAAAGCTGCACGGTGTCGCCCAGCGTGATCGTGCCTTCGTCGGGCTTTTCGGCACCGGTGATCATGCGGAAGAGGGTGGATTTGCCTGCACCATTGGGGCCGATCACGCCGACGATGGCGCCGGGCGGTATGGTGAAGGACAGATCCTCGATCAACAACTTGTCGCCCATGTGCTTTTTCAGGCCGACAACCTCGATGACCTTGGACCCCAGACGCTCTCCATTCGGGATGACGATCTGGCTGATGGACGATCGTTCGCGCACGGTCTGGCCTGCCATTTCGTTATATTTGGAAATGCGCGCCTTGGATTTGGCCTGACGCGCCTTGGCCCCGGCGCGGATCCATTCGAGTTCCTTTTCCAGCACCTTCTGCTTGGATTTGTCCTCGCGCGCCTCTTGCATCATGCGTTTGGCTTTCTGTTCCAGCCAGGCAGTGTAGTTGCCCTCATACGGGATGCCACGGCCACGATCGAGTTCCAGAATCCAAGAGGTGATGTCATCCAGGAAATAGCGGTCGTGGGTAACGATCAGAATGGTGCCCTTGTAGTTGATCAGGTGCTTTTGAAGCCATGCGATGGATTCGGCGTCCAGATGGTTGGTCGGTTCGTCCAGAAGCAACATGTCGGGCGCTTCCAAGAGCAGCTTGGTCAGCGCGACCCGGCGGCGTTCCCCCCCCGAGAGCGATTCCACGTCGGCATCGTCGGGCGGGCAGCGCAACGCATCCATCGCGACGCCAACCGATGCCTCAAGTTCCCACAGGTTGCCCGCGTCAATCTCATCCTGAAGGGCGGCCATTTCATCGGCGGTTTCATCAGAATAGTTCATCGCCAGATCGTTGTAGCGTTCCAGAATGGCGGTCTGCTTGGCGACGCCCAGCATGACATTGCCTTTCACATCAAGGGTCGGGTCCAGCCACGGCTCCTGCGGCAGATAGCCGACTTTGGCACCCTTGGCCGCCCAAGCCTCGCCTTTGAAATCGGAGTCTTGCCCGGCCATGATCCGCAACAGCGTGGATTTACCCGAGCCGTTCACGCCGACAACGCCGATCTTGACACCCGGAAGAAAGTTCAGGTGAATGTTTTCAAAGCATTTCTTGCCACCCGGATAGGTCTTGGACACGCCTTCCATGTGGTAGACATATTGATAGCTGGCCATGGTGATGCTCCGGGAACAGGGGATTTGCGGTCTATGTAGCGATTGTCGGGGCCAAGGGCAACGAGGGGCGACCTGCTGTGCAAAGGGATTGCGGCGCGGATTTGCACACGCTGCACAAATCGCCCGGCAGGTCTGAACGCGCATTCAGCCGATCCTTGACTTTACCTGCCATCGACCGCGAAGAAGAAAGGCTGCTAAGAGGTTTCTGAAGGGAGGGCCGACAATGAAACAAGGCTTTCCTATTGCCACACGCGGCATGACCATCGGCCTTCTGGGCGGATCATTCGATCCGGCGCATGCGGGCCACGCGCACATCACGCGTGAGGCGTTGAAGCGGATGGGACTGGACCGGGTGTGGTGGCTGGTCAGTCCGGGCAATCCGTTGAAAGCGCGCCAACCTGCGCCGATGGCCGACCGGATGGCGCGGGCGCGGGCGGTGGTAGATGATCCACGGGTCATCATCACCGATATCGAGGCGCGGCTGGGCACGCGCTATACCGCCCAGACGATTGCGCGGCTGCAGGCGGTGTATCCCGGCGTGCATTTTGTCTGGCTGATGGGGGCTGACAATCTGGTGCAGTTTCACCGCTGGGAGCGTTGGCGCGATATTCTGCGCGCGGTGCCGGTGGGCGTTCTGGCACGGCCCGGATCGGGCGTTGCGGCACGGCTTTCCGTGGCCGCGCGCAGCTTCCGGGTGGACCGCGTGCAAAGGGGCGAGGCTTTGGCTGGCCGCAAGCCGCCCGCGTGGTGTTTCGTGAATGTGCCGATGGTAGACATATCTTCCAGCGCGATCCGTGCGCGGGGCGATTGGACCGCCTGAGGATTGCCATGTTTCAAAGATGTGAGCCGGGCAGGGCGGCGTGGCCCTTGTTCCCTGCCGGGTCTTTTGGCTAGACAATCAGAATGAGTCTTGATCCCTCGCACCCGACCCGCCGCTGGATGCTGGCCGCCCTTCTGGCGGGTGCTGCGTCTCCGGTTCTTGCCGAAGGCCCTGTCACCGACATGCGGCCGCGCAGACGGGGGGATGGCGGCAAGGTTTCGTCGGCCCCGCAATCCGCCGGGGCGCTGATTGATGCGGCAAAGCTGGGTGGCGCTGTCGGATATGTGGTGGCCGATGCGCGCACCGGCCGGGTGCTGGAGGCGGTGAACGACACAGTGCGGCTGCCCCCGGCAAGTGTCACCAAGGCGATCACGTCGCTTTACGCGCTGGACAAGCTGGCCGTCGGTCACCGCTTCAGCACGCGGATTGTTGCGACCGGGCCGCTTGCAGGCGGCATCGTTCAGGGCGATCTGGTGCTGGTCGGGGCGGGTGATCCGACGCTGTCGACCGATGGTCTGGGCGATATGGCGCAGGCTTTGGCGACACGCGGAGTCAAGGGGATCACCGGGCGCTATCTGGCCTATGCGGGTGCGTTGCCGAACCTGTTGCGGATTGACAAAGAACAGCCCGATTTCGTGGGCTACAACCCCGGCCTTTCGGGCCTGAATCTGAATTTCAACCGGGTTTATTTTGAATGGAAGCGCAGCACCAAGGGCTATTCGGTGTCGATGGATGCGCGGTCAGAGCGGTTTGTGCCCCCCGTCAGCATGGCGCGGATGCAGGTCGTGGATCGCAGCGCGCCGCTGTTCACCTATGCGTCGGGCAATGCCGGGGATGACTGGACCGTTGCCTCGGCTGCTTTGGGCAAGGCGGGAAGCCGGTGGCTACCGGTGCGCCATCCGGGGCTATATGCTGCAGATGTGTTTGCAGCACTTGCGCGTGCTCAGGGCATCAAGCTGCCTGCGCCGGGTTTGACCGACACCATTCCGGCGGGCAACGCGCTGGCCACGAACACCAGCGATGATCTGGCAACGGTGATCCGCGACATGCTGAAATACTCTACCAATCTGACCGCCGAGGTGTTGGGGCTGATGACGTCTGGCGCGTCTGACCTGACAACGTCGGGCGTCAGGATGAGCGAGTGGGCCAAGGCGAAACTGGGGATTGATGCGCGGTTTACCGATCATTCGGGGCTGGGCACCGGCACGCGCATATCAGCTGCCGCAATGGTGCAGACTTTGGTTTCAGCACGCGCGACGGGGTCACCGCTTCCTGCACTGTTGAAAGAGGTCGGCATGCGTGACGCCAAGGGCAAGGTCGTCAAAGGCAGCCCGGTGCGGGTGATCGCCAAGACCGGAACTCTGAACTTTGTGTCTGCTCTGGCGGGATATATCGTGCCGAAATCGGGGCCGGAACTGGCCTTTGCGATTTTCACGGGCGACACCAAACGCCGCGATGCCCTGCCGATGGCGTTGCGTGAAGATCCGCCGGGCGGGCACGCCTGGACATTGCGCGCCCGCCGTTTGCAGGGCCAGTTGATCGACCGCTGGGCGCATGCCTATATCTGAGTGATGATCGGCGGCTGGGTGGCTTCAGCGTGGCGGCCATCGGCATTTTGGTGTTGGCCCCGCTTTACCCGGTCAGACTGCGCAGTTCCTGCCCTTCGGACCAGGGCCGCTTGCGGGTGTCGCGGATAGACGCCTTGCCCGCCTCACGCTGAACCGGCTCCAGAAATGGGTGGTTCCAGTTTCTGCGCCGTGTTGTCGCTGTGGCGCGCGAGGATGACCTTGGCCACAGAGAACTTCATCCCGCCCATGATGTCGTCTTGCAGCACATCCTCGGCACCAACGGGCCGTTTACACCCTTCGCCGATCAGACAGGTGAGCAGGCCATCCGATTGTTTTGCGGGCAGGATCTGAATGTCATTGGCACCCACCGCATATTCGCGCAGGATGCTGACGCCACGGGATTTGGCACCTTGACGGCGGACTTCTGCGGCGCTTTTCCCGGCTGCAATGCGGGCGGGTTCGTCAGAGACGACAACAGCCCCGCCGTCTTAGCCGCCACCGCGCGCACTTATTGAGGTTCAGCACCGCAGGAATGGGCACGATCATCGCGAATTCCGACGCCGGGCCGCGTTGATCGGATGACATGGTGATCACCGATTTGTCGCCTAAACGCACGGGACAATCTTCGGTGGCTGGTTTTAAAGCGAGCCGTCTGCGCGGCAGACGTAAAAGCCGCAAAACGCCGGCGTCGCACGGGCGGTATTGGCCAGAACCGCAGCGGCCAGAAAAGCCGCGAGAGTGCCTTGGTGAAATGACATGCCCCACAAGGTGATCAACCATCCCGGCAAATGCCGGGACGGGGCGACCTTTCAACGCACCAAGTGTTGCAACTGTGGGCAGATTGAAGCCTTTCCGCATCGCCTGTTGGCGCGAAGCCCAAGCCGCCCTGTGGTTGCGGCCCTAAACCCGCATGTGCCGCGCCCGCGCGCCCCATTCGATTGCTGCGGCGTGCAGGCGGTCAATGCTCAGTTCATCACGGATTTCCTCGAGCATGCGCAATTCAACTTCACGCAGCGCGCCATCGGCAGCAACAACATCGCAGGCCAGCGCATAGGCGGTTTCGTTCAAACGCTCAGGCAGGGCATCGCGGACAAGACCGAACAAGGCATCAAGCCCGTCTTCTTCCTCGAACAGATCAAAGACCGTGCGGCTGATGGTGCGGAATCGGTCACCGTCATAGCCCGCAAAGATTGGCAGGTGGTTCACTATGCGCTGGATGGCAACAAGTTCGGATTTGCGGATTTGCTCGTCCGACGCCGACACTGCGATCATGATGGCGATCAGCGCGTCCTGCGGCGAAAGGGAGGGGGGCGTGTCGATCACGGGCGTATCCTTTGGTTGGTTTGGACGGCAGATTATTGACCCCGCCCGCCTGCGGCAATAGGAGACGGGCGGAACGTGGCGCATTGCCACGCCGACGCCAAAGGAAAATCCGATGTCAGCCTTGCGCGATGCTGCGATGAAGTCGAAAGCCTGGCCCTTTGAAGAGGCCCGCGCGATCCTGAAGCGGTATGAGAAAAAGGCCCCCGAAAAGGGGTATGTCCTGTTTGAAACCGGCTACGGTCCCAGCGGCCTGCCCCATATTGGCACCTTCGGCGAGGTCGCGCGCACGACGATGATCCGCCGGGCGTTCGAGGTGATCAGTGACATCCCAACGCGCCTGATCTGCTTTTCTGACGATCTGGATGGAATGCGCAAGGTGCCCGACAACGTGCCCAATACCGCGATGCTGGAGTTGCACCGCCAGAAACCGCTGACCTCGGTCCCCGATCCGTTCGGCGAATACCCCAGCTTTGGTGACCATAACAACGCGATGCTGCGCCGGTTTCTGGATACGTTCGGGTTCGAGTATGAATTCATCAGCGCCACCGAATTCTACCGCTCCGGTCGGTTCGACGACACGCTGCGGCTGGCCGCCGAACGCTATGACAAGATCATGGAGGTGATGCTGGCCAGTCTGCGCGAAGAACGCCAGCAAACCTATTCCTGCTTCCTGCCGATCAGCCCGATTTCGGGGCGCGTGCTTTATGTGCCGCTAAAGGAAATCAACGCCAGAGACGGCACGATCACGTTCGAGGGTGAGGACGGCCGCGACTGCACGCTGCCTGTGACGGGCGGCAATGTGAAGCTGCAATGGAAGCCGGATTTCGGCGCGCGCTGGGCGGCGCTGGGCGTCGACTTCGAGATGTATGGCAAGGATCATTCCACCAACACGCCGATTTACGACGGCATCTGCGAGATCTTGGGCGGGCGAAAGCCGAACCATATGACCTACGAGCTGTTTCTGGATGAGGGCGGCCAGAAGATCTCCAAGTCCAAGGGCAACGGGCTGACAATCGACGAATGGCTGACCTATGCGGCATCGGAATCGCTGAGCTATTTCATGTATCTCAAACCGAAAACGGCGAAGCGAATGCATTTCGACGTGATCCCCAAGGCCGTCGATGAATACCACCAGCAACTCCGCGCCTATGCGGGGCAAGACGTCGACGCGCAGGTGAACAATCCGGTCTGGCACATCCACCACGGAGCGCCGCCCGAAAGCAGGATGGTGGTGCCGTTCGCGATGCTTCTGAACCTTGCAAGCGTCTCGGCCGCTGCGGACAAATCGGCACTTTGGGGCTTCATCAAACGGTATGCGCCGGACGCCACCCCCGAAGCCAACCCCGATCTGGACGCTGCGGCCGAATTTGCCGTGCGTTATTTCCGCGATTTCGTGGCCCCTGCGCGCCAGTTCCGTGCGCCATCGGATACCGAACGCGCGGCGATGCATGACCTGCGCGCCCGGCTTGCCGTCTGGGAGGGCGGTGCAGATGGCGATGCGCTGCAAAGCATGGTCTTTGCTGTCGGCAAGGATCACGGGTTCGAGCCGTTGCGCGACTGGTTCAAGGCGCTTTACGAAGTGCTGCTTGGTGCCTCGGAAGGTCCGCGCTTTGGCGGTTTCATCGCCCTTTATGGCGTGGCGGATACCATCGCACTGATAGATCGCGGTCTTGCCGGCGAACTGACCGCTTGACGCAGGGGCATCGGACGCTAACCTGATTGACGGGGACGCGAACGAAAGGCCTTGCCATGCGCTTTGCAGTTTACGCCGTGCTGATTTCGGGTCTGCTGGCCTTGCCCGGTCTGGCCCAGGAAACCCGGAACTCCCAGATCGAGGCTACGATCAACAACCAGTTTCAGGCCTTTGCCGCCGAAGATGTGAACAAGGCCTTCAGCTATGCCTCGCCCACGATCAAGGGCATCTTCGGCACGCCAGAAAACTTCGGCGCAATGGTGCGCAACGGCTATCCGATGGTGTGGAAGCCGTCTTCGGTCAAGATGCTGGAATTGCGGAATGTGGCCGGCAGGCTTTGGCAGCGGGTTCTGGTCACTGATGCCAGCGGGCGGCTCTTCACGCTGGACTATCAGATGATCGAAACCCCCGAAGGCTGGCAGATCAACGCGGTGCAGCTCTTGCCGAACGCGGCAGTCGGCGTCTGACCCTGTCGCTTTCATTTTGACAAAAATATCCTCGCCGAAGGCATCCGTCCTCGCTGCGTTGCGCGGTCTTGCAGCCTTGCGCGCGCGCCCTCCAAGACCCGTTAACCGATCTCGTAAATCCTTGCGCGCAGTGGCGGTCTGATCGTTTCGGCAGGCCCCGGCAGCGCAACTGGCGAGGATTTTCCCACATGAACATGGCAATTACCGACGGTCTGGCCCTGATGCCACCACCGTTTTCAGCAGGGCTTGCGCAATGGTCCAGCGAGGATGGCACCCCCGGCACCGCCAGCTATGCGGGCCAAGCCAATGCAGCCCTTGTGCCTGCAGATCAGGACTTCGGCAGTTGTCTGGAATTGCAGAAAATCGAAAACACCCAGCGCCTGCGTTACAAGGGCAACACGCCGATCAAGCCCGGTCTCTATCTGCGCATCACTGCGCGCATCAAGGCGGTTGCGGGCAATCTTCCGTCGGTGCGCATCGCGGCCTATGCCGCGCGGGCGAACGGCTCGGCGGTGTCGGTGCCGGTCACAGGGCCCTCGATCGCGCTTGATAGCTATGGCGAAGTGATCACCGTTTCGGCCATCGTCGGGTCGGGCAACCGTCCGGGCAACACACTTGTTTGGGGCACCGAGCCGGTTTACGGCCATTTCGGGCTGGATCTGACCGGCCCCAATGGTGGCGTCGTGCGGATCGACGATATCCAGATCGAAGACATCACCAGTGCGTTCCACCGCAAGCTGATCGACGTCGTGGATGTGCGCGACTATGGTGCTGTCGGCAACGGATCGACCGACGATTCAGCCGCCTTCGAGGCGGCGGATGCCGATGCCAACGGGCGCATGGTGCTGGTGTCGGCAGGCACCTACCGGCTGACCTCCAACGTCACGTTCGAGTCTGCAGTCCGGTTCGAGGGCACGATCACGATGCCTGCCAGCGTCCGTCTGGCCTGCACCCGCAACTATGACCTCGATACCTATACTGCCGCTTTCGGAGACGAGGCCGAGGGGTTCCGGCGCGGACTTCAGGCGCTTTTCTATTTCACCGATCACGTCACCTTCAATCTGAGCGGGCGCAGGGTCAATCTGACCGGACCGGTTGATGTGGCCGCTGTCACCGGCATCGGCACCTTTGCACAGCGCCGGGTCCTGGCCAATGGCCAGATCAGCGCCACGCCCGGCAGCAACTGGTCCACCGATATGGTTTCAGCCGTCGCCACCTATAATTCAAACGATCCCCTGCGACTGACAAATGTCGCAAACATCGCCGGCATTCCTGTTGGCGCGCGCATCAGCGGAACCGGCGTCGGGCGTGAGGTATACGTTCGTTCCAAAAGCGTCGGAGCTGGAACAATCACGCTGTCCAAACCTCTTTACGGATCGCAGGGCACCCGCACCTTCACCTTCCGCCGCTACAAATACATGCTCGATTTCAGCAACTTCGACTCGCTGACCCGGTTTGAAGTCGTGGATATCGAATTCCTGTGCAACGGCGTTGCAAGTTGCATCATGCTGCCTCCGGTGGGGTCCATTTTCCGGGTTGCGGATTCGGTCATCTCGGCCCCTCTGGACCGCGGCATCAGCTCAATCGGCGATGGGTGTCAGGGCATGATCGTCGATCAGAACCAGTTCCTGTCGAACGAACAGGCCGTTCCTTCACAGGACCGCACGTCGATCGCGATTCAAACGAATGCGAATGATTGCAAGATCCGCGACAACCGGGTGGTGCGGTTCGGAACATTCGCAATCATGGGCGGCACCGGGCACATTTTCATCGGAAACCACTTCTTTCAGGGCGACAACCAGACCAACGGTGTGCGTCAGGCCGGTATCGTGTTCACCAGCCCCAGTGTCGCCTCGTTGATCACCGGCAACTATGTCGACAACTGCCACATCGAGATGACCAACGAGCATGATGCGACCCCCGATTACTCGACCGGCTTTTCCTTTGGCGGACTGACCATCAACTCCAACATCTTCATCTGTTCCAGTGTCGCGCCTTCGTTCCGCTGGCTGGTCATCAAACCCTTTGGGTCGGGCCAGTTTGTCAACGGCCTGACGGTGCAGGGCAACACGTTCCGCACAGTGGGTGCCACGATCGACCGGTTCGACAAGGTCGATACCACTTTTGCGACCCTGGATTTCAGCCGGATGCGCAATATCGTGATCGAGGGCAACGCGTTCAACGGGATCAGCCAGCTGACGGTCAATCCGGTGACGATCAGCCACGTGCAGAACACCGCCGCCGATACCTGGAGTGTGAGCAGCGGCGATTTCCTGCCCTTTGGCAGCTATGCCTCGAACGTGCGTTCGGTGGTTGCCGAGGGTGCGATCACAACGGTATCGAACGTGGCGCGCTTTGACATGCCCTACGTTCAGGTGGAACAGGGCGCACAAAAGGACAGGGTGTTTCTGCGTTTTCCGACCGATGTGAAAGGCCGGATGAACGTGACGATCCGCTGCGACACCCCGCAATAGCAAGCTGAAGATTGAAGGCAAGGACGCAGGCGGCCGCTCGGGCCGCCTGTTCGTTTTTTGCGCTGCAGCATGCATTTATGGCGGCACAGCGGTCATTCATCGCCCGCGAATCAAGGCAAGCAGACCATCGCGCAACCGGCCCTGCGCAGTTTTCTTGCCGATGATGGTTTGGACGATTCCCTTGATCCTGCCGCTCTTTTGCACAGGTGCCGGGTTGCCGTTTCACACTTCAACTGGCTGAAAACCCATCATGAAGATGTTCCGCGTCGTTTACAATTTACAAGTTTTCGATCCATTCGGTAAACAAATTTTCAAAATTAATGAGCAATAAAAAATAGTTACCGTTTCCTTGACATTCCAGCTATAGTGCCGTGCAAAGACCTGCGTGCATGAAAGCATTGCAGATCGCATCTGGGGGGATGTCATGTCGGAACTTGGACAACTCAAGGCCATCTATCAGGCGTCGGACGCTTTTGTGGCCGCTGCGCACGAAACCCCCGACAGCTACGCCGCGCGCTATGCCGCTTCGGTCAGGGACCCCGATGCCTTCTGGGCTTCCGAGGCAAGGCGGATTGACTGGATCAAGGCGCCCACAAAAATCAAGAACTCCGATTTCACGCTGGGTCAGGTGTCGATCAAGTGGTTCGAGGATGGCGTTCTGAACGTCAGCGCCAATTGCATCGACCGCCACATTGCCAGACGCGCCAGCCAGACCGCGATCATCTGGGAACCCGATGATCCAAAGACCCCGGCCCAGCATATCACTTATGCGCAACTGCTGGAGCAGACCTGCCGCATGGCAAATGTGCTGAAGGCGCAGGGCGTGAAAAGGGGCGACCGGGTCGTGCTTTACATGCCGATGATCCCCGAGGCCGCCTATGCAATGCTGGCCTGCACCCGGATCGGGGCGATTCATTCGATCGTCTTTGCGGGCTTTTCGCCGGATGCGCTTGCGAACCGGATCAACGATTCCGATGCGCGCGTGCTGATCACCGCCGATTATGCGCCACGCGGGGGCAAGAAAACGCCATTGAAGTCGAACGCAGACGCAGCCCTGTTGCATTGCGATGACCATGTGAAATGCCTGGTCGTCAAGCATACGGGCGGACAGACCACCTGGACCGAAGGCCGCGACATTGATTTGCGCGCCGAGATGGCCGCCGCCGACACCTCCTGCGCGCCCGAGCCGATGGAGGCCGAGGACCCGCTGTTCATCCTTTACACCTCAGGCTCCACCGGGCGGCCCAAGGGGGTGGTGCATACCACGGGCGGCTATCTGGTTTACGCCGCGATGACGCATCAGGCGACGTTCGACTACCATGATGGCGATGTGTTCTGGTGCACTGCCGATGTGGGCTGGGTGACGGGGCACAGCTATATCGTCTACGGCCCGCTTGCGAACGGCGCGACCACGCTGATGTTTGAGGGCGTGCCGACCTTCCCCGATGCCGGACGGTTCTGGGAGGTGTGCGCCAAGCACCGCGTCAACCAGTTCTACACCGCCCCCACCGCAATTCGCGCGCTGATGTCGATGGGGCCGGACTGGGTGGAAAAGCACGATCTTTCCAGCCTCAAGCTGCTGGGTTCCGTGGGCGAGCCGATCAACCCCGAGGCATGGAACTGGTACAACACCCATGTCGGAAAGGGCCGCTGCCCGATTGTCGATACGTTCTGGCAAACCGAAACCGGCGGGCACATCATCACGCCTTTGCCGGGTGCCATTCCGCAAAAGCCAGGGTCGGCGACGCTTCCGTTCTTTGGCGTGAAACCAGAAGTGCTGGACCCCGCGACAGGCAAGGTTGAAACCGCCGTTGAAACCTCGGGTGTCTTGTGCATCACCGACAGCTGGCCGGGGCAGATGCGCACGCTCTGGGGCGATCACGCCCGTTTTGAAGAGGCGTATTTCAGCCAGTACCCGGGCTATTACTTCACCGGCGACGGCTGCCGCCGCGACGCTGACGGATACTACTGGATCACAGGGCGGGTGGATGACGTGATCAATGTCAGCGGTCACCGCATGGGCACGGCCGAGGTGGAATCGGCGCTGGTGGCCCATGAACATGTGGCCGAGGCGGCAGTGGTGGGTTACCCGCATGACATCAAGGGGCAGGGCATCTATGCCTATGTCACCCTGATGCAGGGTGTCGAGCCGACCGAGGATCTGCGCAAGGATCTGGTGAAATGGGTGCGCACGGAAATCGGACCGATCGCCTCGCCCGATTTGATCCAGTGGGCGCCGGGCCTGCCGAAAACCCGGTCGGGCAAGATCATGCGCCGCATCCTGCGCAAGATCGCCGAGAATGACTATGCCGCATTGGGCGACACCTCGACCCTCGCCGACCCCGGCGTGGTGGACGATCTGATCACCAATCGCATGAACCGGGGCTGAAAGGCCCCAATGGAATGGACCGGGGCTGAAAGGCCGCGGCAGGAACGACCCGCCACAGAAACAATGTGGCGGCACGGGACGGGAAACAAATGGGAGGAAACACCTAATGGCAGACAGAACATCGTCCAATGCCTATTGGGCCGCGAATATCAGGATCATCATCATCTGTCTGGTGATCTGGTTTGCGTGCTCTTTCGGGCTTGGAATCATCTTGCGCCCCATGTTGATGGGCGTTCACATCGGCGGCGCCGACCTTGGTTTCTGGTTCGCCCAGAACGGGTCGATCTACGTCTTTCTGATCCTGATCTTTGGGTATGCCTGGCGCATGAACAAACTTGATCAGGAATACGGCGTAGACGAGTAGGAGCGCACAGCATGGATCAATATACCCTCAACCTGCTGGTGGTAGGCGCGACCTTCGCGCTTTACATCGGCATCGCGATCTGGGCCCGCGCGGGTTCGACCGCGGAATTCTATGCAGCCGGACAGGGCGTGAACCCGATCATGAACGGCATGGCGACGGGTGCCGACTGGATGTCGGCAGCTTCGTTCATCTCGATGGCGGGCATCATCGCGCTGTCGTCGACGGGTGGTTATCAGCAATCTGCCTTCCTGATGGGCTGGACCGGCGGCTATGTGTTGCTGGCGCTGTTGCTGGCACCGTACCTGCGCAAGTTCGGCAAGTTCACCGTGCCGGAATTCATCGGCGACCGCTTCTATTCCGGCGGCGCGCGTCTGGTGGCTGTGGTCTGTCTGATCGTGATTTCGGTCACTTACGTTATCGGGCAGATGCGCGGCGTTGGCGTGACCTTCTCGCGGTTTCTGGAAGTCAGCACGGATACGGGCCTTTATATCGGCGCGGCAATCGTGTTTTGCTACGCGGTTCTGGGCGGCATGAAGGGCATCACCTATACGCAGGTGGCGCAATATGTCGTTCTGATCATCGCCTACACGATCCCTGCGATCTTCATCTCGCTTTCGCTGACGGGTTCGTTCTTACCGCAGCTGGGCCTGATCGGCACGCACGAGGCGTCTGGCGTTCTGTTCCTGCAAAAACTTGATGCAGTCGTGCAGGATCTCGGTTTTGGCGCCTACACCGGCCAGACCACCAGCATCCTGAACATGTTCCTGTTCACCATGTCGCTGATGATCGGCACCGCGGGTCTGCCGCATGTCATCATCCGCTTCTTCACTGTGCCCAAAGTGTCGGATGCGCGTCTTTCGGCGGGCTGGGCACTGGTGTTCATCGCGTTGCTTTACACCGTGGCTCCGGCTGTGGGCTCGATGGCGCGTCTGAACCTGACCACAACCTTCTGGCCCGCTGCCGTCACCGGCAACCCGCTGGACGGTGACGCGCTGACGATTGCTGAAATCGACAGCAACCCGAAACTGAGCTGGATCCGCACCTGGGAGAAAACCGGGCTTCTGACCTTTTCCGACCTGAACGGCGACGGACAGATCCAGTATTTCAACGACTCCGCAATGGCACCGCAGCAAAAAGCGGTAACCGATGCGGCCAAAGCCCTGACCGATGGCCGTGCGGCCCTTGGTCTGCCGGCTCTTGCCGGTGCTGATCTTGCCACCCCGGCGGCGGTTCAGAACAACGGTGTCGATGACGCGACGCTGGTTCCGCTGCAAGCGGCGCTGGTTGCAGCAAACGCGGCGCTGACGACAGCACAGGGTGAGTTGAAGATCGGTGGCCAGTCGCTGACCGAACGTGGCTGGGTCGGAAACGAGCTGACCAAGGTCGACAACGACATCATGGTTCTGGCCAACCCCGAGATTGCAGCATTGCCCGGCTGGGTGATCGCTCTGGTCGCGGCGGGTGGTCTGGCGGCGGCGCTATCCACCGCTGCGGGTCTGCTGCTGGCGATTTCTTCGGCCATCAGTCACGACCTGATCAAAAGCACGATCAACCCCAACATCTCGGAAAAGGGTGAACTTCTGGCTGCCCGTATTGCGATGGGCTTTGCCATCGTCATTGCGACATGGCTGGGACTGAATCCTCCGGGCTTTGCGGCGCAGGTTGTGGCTCTGGCCTTTGGTCTGGCCGCAGCGACGATCTTCCCGGCGCTGATGATGGGCATCTTCTCCAAGCGGATAAACCGCGAGGGGGCGATTGTGGGGATGATCCTGGGCCTTGTGTTCACGGCGTTCTACATCTTCATGTATCTTGGCTTCTTCTTAGTGCCGGGCACCAACTGGTATCCGAACACTGCGCCCAATTACTTCTTCGGCATCTCGCCGTTGTCGATTGGCGCGGTCGGGGCTGTGGTGAACTTTGTGTCGGCGTGGATCGTTTCGTCGATCACCGCAGCACCGCCCCAGCATGTGCAGGATCTGGTCGAATCGATCCGCGTTCCGCGCGGCGCGGGTGCGGCCTCGTCGCACTGATCCAGACGGCGCGTCCCTTAGGGGGCGCGCCATTTTTCCGGCGCAGGCGTCGCCCGCCGATCAGAAAGATTTTTCATGCTCTTTGACCTGATTGCCATGCTGTGCGCCGGGGTCGGCCTTGCCGGTGTCGTGCTTGCGATCCGCTGGCTGGCCAGGGGCCGTCTGCCGAAATGGACGCTTCCCGCCGCGATGGGTGCCGGGATGCTGGCGTTTTCGGTATGGAACGAATATTCGTGGTATCCGCGCGTTGCGGGCGGCTTGCCCGATGGCGTTTTCATCCTGTCCGCTCCCGAAGACCGTATCGGCTGGCGGCCCTGGACGCTGGCGTTTCCGGTGGTCAGCCGGTTCGTGGCGCTGGACATGACCTCGATGCAATCATCCGCCACCAACCCCGATATCCGCACCGCCGAAGCGATGGTGGTGCAGCGCTGGGCCAAAGCCGTCCGCATTCCGCTGGGTTTTGATTGCGCGGGCGGGCGTCATGCCGATCTGGTGGATGGCGCAGCCCTTGCCCCCGACGGCACGCTGACGGGTGGTCAGTGGCAGGTCGTGGGCCCGCAGGACGAGATGCAGCGCATCGCCTGCCTTGGCCCTCAACCGTCCGAAGCGACGGATGGTGCGAACGGGTCCGCCGGGTAGCCGACCCCCGCCAGGTAAAGCCCCTGTGGCGGGCAGACCGGTCCGCAGGCAGTGCGATCCCTGGCGGCAAGTGCCGTTGCCACATCGCCCGGTTGCCATGCACCTGCGCCCACCCGCTCCAGCGTGCCGACAATGGAGCGCACCTGATTGTGCAGGAAACTGCGGGCGCGCAGGAAAAACCGCGTCTCGCGGCCAGCGGGATAATCCAGGACCTCGATCCTGATCTCGTCCAGCGTCTTTACCGGTGATGCCGCCTGACATAGCGATGACCGAAAGGTTGTGAAATCATGGTGTCCGATCAGGTGCGCTGCGCCTTGGCGCATCGCGTCGGCATCCAACAGATGCGGCACCTGCCACACCAGCCCGCGGTCATGCGTCACCGGCGCGCGACGCTGGACCAGCCGAAAGACATAGCGCCGCTCGCGCGCCGAGAACCTTGCGTGAAAATCATCCGGTACCACGGCACAGGCCGTCACCGAAACGGGCAGGGGCCGCAGATGCGCGTTGACAGCGCCGGTCAGGCGGAACGTGTCCCACG
>JBGSRQ010000163.1:0-2167 GCA_041737515.1 Rhodobacterales bacterium
GGCTGCTGGCTGGCGCGCAGGGTGGATTATCTGAAACAAGATTGACGCAATCGCGCGCGCCACAGCAAAAGACGGCGGCCGGATCGCTCCGGCCGCCCTTGGTTCAGTTCTTGACGGTGTCTTCCAGAAAGAACCGGCCCAGCGGATTCTGATAGAAATTCTCGATATTCGACTGCGTCACATTGCGGTATGGGCTGTAATAAAGGTCGATCCAGTTGACATCGGCCTTGGCGGTTTCCTGCAGCTTGACATACATCGCCTCGCGCTTGGCGGGATCGGCCTCGATCCGCGCGGCGGCGACAAGGGCCGTCACCTCGGGATTGTCGTAACGGGTGTAGTAGTTCAGGTTCACGTCATTGCCCAACACGAAGGTGGTCTTCTGATCGGGGTCCAGAATGTCGTTGGTCCAGTAGTTCACCGTCAGGTCATACTCGCCCGCAACCAGCATGTCCCAGGTCTGGCTGGGGTCGATCTTCTGCAGGTTCACGGTGACGCCCGCCTCGGCCAGTTGCTGCTGAACCAGAACGGCAATCTGCTCATCAACCTCGTCGCCCGCATTCACGATGTAGTTGAGCGTCAGGCCGGCTTCGCCCGCGGCTTCCAGCATCGCCTTGGCGGCTGCGGGATCGTGCGGGCGGCGCTGGTTTCCCGCGTTGTAGTAAAGCGCGCCCTTGGGGATGTAGGAGTTCGCCTCCTCGCCGATGCCAAAGGTGACGGCATCAACGATGGCCTGCTTGTCGATCGCCATGTCGATCGCCTCGCGCACTTCCTTCTTGGCAAGGGCCGCATTGGAATGGTTGATGATCATCGCATCTTCGCGGGTCGACGGATCAAGCTGCACCTTCAGCTTGGTGTCGGCCTTCAGTTCAGCGATGCGCGAGAACGGAACGAAAATCGCCGCATCCAGCTCGCCCGCCTGCATCTTGAGCATGCGGGTGTTGTCATCGGGCACGGAAATCCATTCCACCCCGTCCAGTTTCACGCGGTCGGCTTCCCAGAAATTCGGGTTCTTTTCCAGCACCACGCGGTCGCCCCGCAGCCATTCCTTGACTGTGAACGCGCCCGAACCGATGGGGCTTTCGGCATAGGCTTCCGCGCCCAGCGCCTCCATCCCCGCCTTGGACACAACCGCCGAGCCTGGCATCGCAAGCGTTGACAGGAACGGGACAGACGGCGCCGCCAGCGTCACGACCAGTGTCTTGGGATCGGGCGTCTGCAGGTCGGCGATGATCTTGTAGGTTTCCGACCAGAGCGAGCCTTCGTCATCGCGCAACCGTGTCAGCGTAAAGGCCGCATCCGCCGAGGTGATCGGCGATCCGTCCGAGAATTTGGCGTCGCGCATCGTGAATGTATAGGTCAGCCCGTCGGGCGAAACGGCCCAGCTTTCGGCCAGACCTGGTTCCAGTTTGGTGCCCGAACGGTCAACCCGCACGATCTGGTCATAGACGTTCATGAAGACCCAGAAATCGACGTTCTGGGCGGTCATGATCGGGTCGAACGTGGTGCCGTCTTCGCGCCGGCCGATGGTCAGCACGCCTTGGGCTTCGGCAATCGACGTGCCGCCGATCAGCAGCGCAAGGGCTGCCGCGGCAAGGGTTTTCAAGCTATTGGGTCGCATGGGTCAGTACCTCCGTTGGGTTTCTTGTTGTGTTTTCAGGGTCAAGAATACAGCTCCATCGTCGGCCCGGACTGTGTTTTTCAGCCGGCGGCGGGCCGCTTTGGCACACGGGTTGGGCCTGCGGACAGCGCGGATGGAACGGGCAGCCTTCGGGCAGGCGCATCGGGCTTGGCGGATCGCCCGCCAGAAGATGCGGGGCAAGGGCTGTGTCTGGATCAATCTCGGGGATGGCACTGATCAGGGCTGCCGTGTAGGGATGGCGCGGCGCGCGGAACACCTCTTCGGTCGGGCCTTCCTCGACGATCCGGCCCAGATACATCACCGCCACCCGGTCACACAGCCGCCGCACAATGGCGAGGTCATGCGCGATAAAGATCAGCGCAAGATCCATGCGTGCGCGCAATTCCATGAAAAGATTGATGATCTGGCCCTGAATCGACACATCAAGTGCCGCCACACATTCATCCGCGATGATCAGCCGTGGGTCCACCGCCAGCGCGCGCGCAACGCCCACCCGCTGACACTGGCCCCCGCTAAGCTGGGCGGGGC
>JBGSRQ010000200.1:0-11653 GCA_041737515.1 Rhodobacterales bacterium
GCCCTGTCAGACGGTCTGCGGCCAAAGCCAGATCGGATTGCGCCCGCGCGTTCAGCAGATCCAGCCCGACGCGCAGCCCGAACCAGCCAACAGCCAGCGCCAAAGCGACACCACCCGCCAGAAATAGGCCAAGTGCCGCGCCGCGCCTGCGTGCCATCTGCCCCCTCCTTCGTGCGGTGCTGCCGGGTTGGCCCAAGCCACGCTAGCAGAGCATCCCGGCCCTGTCGGCCCCTTTTTTGTGGCAGACGCCGGATATATCAGCCCAGAATACCCGACAGCGTCGGCGACGCACGCATCACGCTGGCGGTCTTTTCCGGGTCGGTCAGGAAGTATCCTCCCAGATCGGCTGGCTTGCCTTCGGCTGCTGCCAGTTCGGCCAGAATCGCGGCCTCGTTCTCTTCCAGCGCTTTTGCAATGGGCGCAAAATGGGCCAAGAGATCGGGGTCTTCGTTCTGACTGGCCAGCGCCTTGGCCCAGTAGAGCGCAAAGTAATAGTGGCTTGCGCGGTTGTCGGTCTGACCGACCCTGGCTTCAGGCGATCTGTTGTGATCAAGCACGCCCTGCGTGGCGCGGTCCACCGCATGGCCCATGATCCGCGCCTTGTCGCTTTGCTTGGTTTCGGCCAGGAACTTCAGGCTTTCGCCCAGCGCGCAGAACTCGCCCAGCGAATCCCAGCGCAGATGGTTTTCCTGCACCAGTTGCTGCACATGCTTTGGGGCCGACCCGCCGGCACCCGTCTCGAACATGCCGCCGCCGTTCATCAGTTTGACAATCGACAGCATCTTGGCCGAGGTCCCAAGCTCCAGAATCGGGAACAGGTCGGTCAGATAATCGCGCAGCACGTTGCCGGAAATCGCAATGGAATCCTGCCCCTTGCGGATGGTTTCCAGCGACAGGCGGGTGGCTGCGCGCGGCGTCAGGATCTGGAATTTCTGCGCAACACCCGCTTTGGCCAGAATCGGGCGGACGTATTTCAGCAGTTCCGCATCATGCGCGCGGGCCTCGTCCAGCCAGAAGATCGCCTGACACCCCTCGGCCTTCTGACGACTGATGGCAAGCTGCACCCAATCTTCGATCGGGGCCTGCTTGGTCGAGGCGGATCGCCATATATCGCCCGCTTCAACCTGATGTTCATGCAAGATGTCGCCATTGGCCAGCACAATGCGCACGATGCCCGCATGGGGAATTTCGAATGTGGTGGGGTGTGATCCGTATTCTTCGGCCTTCTGCGCCATCAGACCCACGTTCTGCACGGTGCCTGCGGTGCGCGGATCAAGCGCCCCGGTTTCCTTGAAATATCGCACGGATTCATCGTAAATCGGCGCGTAAGAACTGTCAGGGATGATGCAGTTGGTATCGGCGGCCTTGCCATCGGGGCCCCAGCCCTTGCCCCCCGCGCGCAGCAACGCCGGGATCGACGCGTCAATGATCACGTCAGACGACACATGCAGGTTGGTGATCCCCTTGTCGGAATTCACCATGTAAAGGGGCGGGCGATCTGCCATCACCGCGTCAATCGCGGCCAGGATTTCAGCCCCGTCCGACATTGCGCCGATCTGATCCAGCATCGTGCCCAGACCGGAATTCGGGTTCACCCCGGCTGCGGCAAGTTTTTCGCCATAAGTGTCAAACACCGGCTGCAGGAACACGCGCACGGCATGGCCGAAAATGATCGGATCAGACACCTTCATCATCGTGGCCTTGAGGTGGATCGAGAACAGGATCCCCGCCGCCTTGGTCACGGCAATCTGGTCGGCCAGAAACGCATCCAGCGCGCGCGCCGACATGAAGGTTGCATCCACCACGGTGCCGGGGGTGTATTTCACCCCGTCTTTCAGAACCGTGACGCTGCCATCCTTGCCCACCAGTTCAATGCGCGCGGGCCCTGCCTGAGCCGCCGTCAAAGTTGCAGATTTCTCGTTTGAAAAGAAATCGTTGGCGGACATTGTCGAGACTATGGTTTTACTCGTCGGCTCCCACGCTCCCATCGAATGGGGGTTCGCCTTGGCATAGTTCTTGACCGCAATCGCGGCGCGACGGTCCGAGTTGCCCTCGCGCAGGATCGGGTTCACGGCCGACCCCTTGATCGCATCGAACCGGGCGCGGATCGCGTGTTCCGCATCGGTTGCCGGAACCTCGGGATAGTCGGGGATGGCATAGCCCTTGGCCTGCAATTCCTTGATCGCTGCCACAAGCTGCGGGACCGAGGCTGAAATGTTGGGCAGCTTGATGATGTTCGCACCCGGATTCTTCACCAGTTCGCCCAGTTCGGCCAGATCGTCGGGCTGGCGCTGTGCCGGGGTCAGATCCTCGGGGAAGGCCGCAATTATGCGTCCCGCCAGCGAGATGTCCTTGGTCCCGACGGTGATCCCGGCCGCCGCTGCGAACGACTGAATGATCGGCAAAAGCGAGGCCGAGGCAAGCTGCGGCGCTTCATCAACCTTGGTGTAGATGATGTCGGGCGATGCGGTGTCGGTCATGGGTGCGGCCTGCCTTTTGGTTGAATCGGATCGGGTCTGATTGCCTTTTGCCATGCCCTAGTCCGGCCAAAATTACAATGACGGGCTCCGTCAGAAGCCCGCCCTATTTTCGGATCTTGCACCGGGCCGGGCGGTTTCCCGCCCCCCACAGGGATCAGACCACCGTCACCGTCAGCGACCCAAGACCGTCAATCGCAGCCTCCATCTTGTCGCCGCGCACCACGGCCCCCACCCCCGAAGGCGTTCCCGACATGATCACATCGCCCGCCTGCAATTCAAAGTATTCTGACAGATAGGAAATCATTTCAGGCACTTTCCATATCATCTGGTTCATGTCGCCTTCCTGTCGCAGCGCGCCGTTGACCTTCAACTCGACACGCCCCGTCGACGGATGGCCGACCTCGGACACCGGCCGCAACGGACCCACCGGCCCCGAACGTTCAAACGCCTTGCCGGTTTCCCACGGACGCCCGGCCTTTTTCGCCTCGCCCTGCAGATCGCGCCGGGTCATGTCCAGCGAAACGGCATAGCCCCAGACATGATCCAGCGCCGCATCAACGCTGATGTTGGTGCCACCCGATTTCAGCGCCACCACCAGTTCAACCTCGTGATGCACATCCGACGAATGGGGCGGATAGGGAAACTCGCCGGAAGGGTCCAAGTTGTTGGGGTTTTTTTGAAAGAAGAACGGCGCCTCGCGGTCGGGGTCGCCGCCCATCTCGACAACATGGGCGGCGTAGTTGCGGCCAATGCAATAGACCCGGCGCACCGGAAAGGCCCGGCCGTCACTGGTTGGAATGGTCACGGTTTCTGGCGCAGGAATCACGAATTCGGTCATGGTCTACCTCTGTTTCGGGGCGTTTTTCAGGCAGTGTCGAACCCGACCATATGCCAGTCATTCGCGCAGATCAATTGGAACCAATGTAAAAACTTACATCCAGACCAGACCAATTCGGGATTGATCCACAAAAATTTACGCCATAAGGTGGGAATTGCAGCTTGATTGGTCAACCAATATGGAACGCAACATGTCCGGCCAAACCCTCACCGACCCTGTCGCCCGTCTGCGCAGCTATATCGTCGATGGCGGCTTTGGCCAGGGCGTCCGGCTGCCGCCCGAACGGCACCTGACGGACGAGTTGGGCATGACCCGCAACACCCTGCGCAAGGCGCTGGATGTGCTGGAACGCGATGGCCTGATCTGGCGTCATGTCGGCAAGGGCACGTTTGTGGCCGATGACGGGCCTCGACCATCCAGCGACGCCAGCGTGCAGCTTGGCCGCCAGTTGACGCCATTCCGGATGATGCGCGCCCGTCTGGTTATCGAACCCGGAATCGCCCGCGAAGCCGCCGTGAATGCGACGGGCGAGGCGTTGCTGCGGATGCGGCAGGTGCTGGACCGGTCCCGCGCGGCATCGACTTGGGATACTTACGAATCCGAGGATGACCTGTTTCACCGCACTTTGGCCGAAGCAAGTGACAACATGCTGCTGCTTTCACTGTTCGACCAGTTGAACGAGGTGCGCCGCGCCGTCGCCTGGGGCAACGTTGAGCGCAAGACCGGGCGCCCTTCACCCGACCACCCCAGCTTTGACCAGCATGACGCCATTGCCGCCGCGGTCGAGCGGCGCGATCCGCATGCTGCCTACGAAGCGATGCGGGCCCATCTGCGGTCCGTGTCGTCGCGACTTTTCGGAGAGGTGTGAACGAGCCGGAAAACGAGCGGGCACGCAAACGCAATGCACAGCCCGACGACCTGACACAGCAACACGATTATTTGGGAGGAGAACCATGACCATGATGCTCAAGAAACTGGCCGGACTGGCCGTTGCCGTAACCCTGATGGCCTCGGCCGCTCAGGCCGAAAAGATCCGCATCGCGCTGGCAGAAACGCCGTCCGACGAACTCGCCGCGTTCTTTGTGGCGCTGGACCGCGCCAAGGCGAACGGACTGGATTACGAATGGACGGCCTTTGCCGATGAAGAACTTGCCATCCAGGCCGTTCTCAGCGGCCAGATGGATATCGGCTTTGGCACGCCCTATTCCGCCATGCAGCGATCCAAGGCGCCGATCCGGATCATCTTTCAGCTTTCCAAGCTGGTGTTCTTTCCGGTCACCACGCTGGATTACAAAGAGCTGAAAGATCTTGATGGCAAGCCGATCATGCTGCACTCGCGCGGCGGCGGAACCGACTCCATCGCCAACGTCATTGAAGATCGTGAAGGGATCAAGTTCAGCGAACGGTCCTATGTGCCCGGTTCGGCAAACCGGATCGTGGCCCTTTTGGCCGGTCAAGGCGAAGCGACGATCCTCGATCTGTCCAACAAGAACAAGATCGTGGCCGAAGCAGGCGACCGCTTCCACGCGCTTCCCATGTTCGAGGTCAAGGCCAGCGACGAAGCGTTGTTTGCCAACGTCGACTGGATCAAGGCGAACGAGGCAGACGTCGATATCTTCGTCAAGGCACTGGCCAGCGTTTACAAGGACATGGCAGCCGATCCCACGGTGATCCGTCGCGAGACAAACCCCGACGGCCCGATCGGTCAGCTTCCGGCCGAGGTTCTGGCCGGGCTTGACGGGTTTTACGCCGATGCCGTTGCGGGCGGACTTTACGACCCCAACGGAGGCGGCCGCGAGGCAGCCAAGGCCGATATGGAGTGGTATGCCGCCGCGGGCCAGCTTGAAGGCGATCCGGCCACGCTGAACGCCGAAGACTTCTGGTATTTCGCACCGCTGGACGCGGTCGCGAAGTAAAGCATCCCCGGCGCTGCCCACCCCGTTGCGGGCAGCGCCACACATCCAACCCCGCAATTGTCTGGACCGGCCCAATGAAGAACCGCCCGCTCTTGTTGAAACTCCTGTCGGCCGCCGTCGTGTTCGGCGCGTGGGAAATCGCGGGTCGTGTGCCGATCAGCTATGCTTTCCCGACGTTTCTGGAGTCGATGACAGCACTTGCACGGCTTACCTTTGACGGCACGTTGTTCGCGGCTTACGCCGAAACGCTCAAACCGCTGATCCTGGGCGTCACCCTTTCAGCGATCTTCGGTATCGGCATCGGGCTCTGGATCGGGCTGAGTGCGCGGTTCGAATGGCTGTTCGGGCCGATTTTCATTGTCATGCAGACCGCACCCCTTGCCGCACTGATCCCGATTCTGGTCATGGTTTATGGCATCGGGCTGACGTCGAAAGTGTTTGTCGTGTTCATCATGGCGATGCCCGTGATCGTGCTGAACACGGCAACTGCGGTGCGCAACACCCCCGCGTCGATCAAGGATATGGCCAAGTCCTTCATGGCAAACGAGCGTGATGTGCTGATCAAGATCATCATTCCCGCCGCGTCCCCCATCATCTTTTCAGGGTTGCGGCTGGGCGTATCGGCCGGGTTCATCGGGGCCATTCTGGCCGAATTGAAGATCACCCCGACAGGGGTCGGCGACATCATCTCGTACAGCCGGTCCATCGCCGATTATCCGACCATGTATGCGGCGATCTTTTCGATCATCCTGCTGGCCGTGATCTTTCTGAACCTGCTGGAAAAGCTGGAAAACTATATGTTCGAAGGGAACAATCGTGGCTATGTCTCAGATTAAATCCGCCGCCCGCGAAGGCGCGCAACCGGTTTTGGACAGTGCGGTTTCCGTTCGCAACGTGTCCAAGACCTACGGCGATGTTCAGGCGCTCAAGAACCTGTCGCTGGAATTTCCGCGTGGCGAGTTGACCTCGCTTCTGGGTCCGTCAGGCTGCGGCAAGACCACGCTGTTGAAGATCATCGCAGGGCTCTTGCCGCAGAACGAAGGCCAGATCGAGGTGGATGGCAAAACCGTCACCGGCCCCGGCCCCGACCGCGCCTTCGTGTTTCAGGACTTCGCCCTGCTGCCCTGGGCGAATGTGCTGCGCAACGTGGCCTTCGGGCTGGAATTGCGCGGCGTAGCCAAATCGGAACGCGAGGCGATTGCCGAGAAGTATATCCGCGAAGTCGGCCTTGCAGGGTTCGAAAAGAAGTTCCCGCATCAGCTTTCGGGCGGCATGCGCCAGCGCGTGGGTCTGGCACGCGCGCTGTCGGTGGATGCGCAGGTGCTGTTGCTGGACGAGCCATTCTCGGCCGTTGACGAACAGACCCGCCGCAAGTTTCAGGAAGACCTGCTGTCGCTTGTGGCGAACGAAAAAAAGACCTTCATCTTCGTGACCCATTCGATCGAAGAGGCGGTTTATGTCTCGGACCAGATTGCGATACTTCTGCCGCGACCCAGCCGCGTGTCGGAAATCATCCGCCCCACCAGTTTTCGCGGCAAGGATGTCGGCAACATTCGCCGCGACCCGGAATACCTTGATATCGTGGATGAAATCTGGGCATCCCTGCGCAGTTATGTGGAGTGACCTGACATGATCCTGTTTGGCCGCAAACTGCCTGCCATGTCATCGCTGCTGATCTGGGCCGCCCTGTGGGAGGTCATCGGACAGATGGACCTGACCTTTTTCGTGCCGCCCTTTTCGCAGGTCATCACCACGCTGTTCGGCCTGATCCAGACACCGGCCTTTCAGTCGGCACTGGCAACCACGGCCTATTCCTTTCTGATGGGCGTCGGCTTTGCGGTGCTGATCGGGGTTCCGACCGGCATCCTGATGGGCAAGACGCGGGTGCTGGACGAATTGCTGCTGCCTTGGGTAAACATCTTCATCTCGGCCCCGCTGACGGCGCTGGTTCCGGTTCTGATGGTGCTGTTCGGGTTCGGAGCCAAGACGATCATCATCACCACCTCGCTTTTCGCGGTCTGGATCATCATTCTGAACGCCCGGGCCGGGGTCATGCAGATCAACCGATCCATGGTGGAAATGGCGCGCAGCTTTGGTGCCACACCGCTGGATGCGTTCTTCAAGGTCTATATGTGGGCCGCATTGCCCGAGATTCTGGGGGGCATCCGCATCGGCGTGATCCGCGCGATCAAGGGTGTGATCATCGGGCAGCTTCTGGTGTCGATCGTGGGCTTTGGCGCACTTTTCGAGCTTTACTCAAGCAACTTCCTGATGAAAGAATTCTGGGCGGTTCTGATCGTGCTTTTTGGTCTGGCCTTCGCGATTTCAGAGTTTCTCGGCTATCTGGAACGCAAGGTCGCATTTTATGCGGCGTCCCGCTAAGCCGGTATTACCCTGAACGCCGCTTTGAAAAGGTGCGCAAAGATGACCACGATGACCAACCTTCTGGCCGACCACCCCGATGACGCCCCTGCCATCGGTGCGCCCGGCCGCACATGGCTGAGTTACGGCGCGCTGCGCACGCTTTCAATCGAGGTGGCGGCGCAATTGCGCGGTTTTGGCATCTCCGCTCAGGACCGTGTGGCGATTGTGCTGCCGAATGGGCCAGACATGGCCACGGCCTTTGTGACCATCGCGCAGGCCGCCGTGACCGCACCCCTCAATCCGGCCTACCGGCAGGATGAATACGAGTTCTATCTGGGTGATCTGAAGGCAAAGGCCATCGTCGTGGCCCAGGGCTATGACGGCCCTGCCCTTGCCGCCGCCAAGGCTTGCGATGTGGCGGTGTTGCGTCTGGAAAGCCTGCCCGAAGGCGCTGCCGGGCAGTTCCGCCTGTCCGGCGACAGGCGCGCGGTGGCCACGGATACCAGGCCGGAGGCCGGGGATACCGCCCTTATCCTGCATACATCCGGCACCACTTCGCGGCCCAAGATCGTGCCGCTGTTGCAGTCCAACGTGGTGGCATCGGCGCAGCACATCCGCGCCTCGCTGGCGCTGACGCCTGCTGACCGGTGCCTGAATGTGATGCCGCTTTTCCATATTCACGGGCTGATCGCGGCCGTTTCGGCGTCGCTTGCGGCGGGGGCGTCGATCTGGTGTGCGCCGGGGTTTGACGCGCTGAAGTTCTTTGGCTGGATGCAGGACGCGCGGCCAAGCTGGTATACCGCCGTGCCCACGATGCATCAGGCGATACTGTCCCGCGCCGAGCGCAACGCAGATACCATCGCCGCCGTGCCGCTTCGTTTCTTGCGGTCATCCTCGGCGTCGCTTCCCGCACAGGTGATGCGCGCACTGGAGACGACCTTTGGCGCCCCCGTGATCGAAGCCTACGGCATGACCGAGGCCGCGCATCAGATGGCGTCGAACCCGTTGCCACCGCGCGCGCAGAAACCGGGATCGGTGGGCATCGCTGCCGGCCCCGAATTGCGCATCGCGCACGAGGTGGAAAACCGCCTGATCGACGGCACCGGCGAAGTGGTGATCAGTGGCCCGAACGTGACGCCGGGCTATGAAGGCAACCCCGATGCCAACGCCAAGAATTTTTTCCACGATGGCGGCAAGCGCTGGTTCCGCACCGGCGATCAGGGCGCGCTGGATACCGAAGGTTATCTGTCGCTGACTGGGCGGCTCAAGGAAATCATCAACCGGGGCGGCGAAAAGATCAGCCCGCTGGAGGTGGACGGCGTCTTGATGGATCACCCCGCCGTGGCGCAGGTTGTCACCTTTGCCGTGCCGCATCCGAAACTGGGCGAAGATATTGCCGCCGCCGTGGTCCTGCGCGACGGGCACAGTGCGACCGAGGCCGAGATCCGCGATTTCGTCGCGTCGAAGGTGGCTGCGTTCAAGGTGCCGCGCCGGGTGATCATTCTGGATGATATCCCGAAGGGGGCCACAGGCAAGCTGCAACGCATCGGGCTGGCCGAAAAGCTGGGCCTTGGGTCAGCCGGTTAAGCACAGCGGGGCAAGCGTATGAAAGTCTGTATCTTTGGCGCGGGGGCGATTGGCGGCTACATGGGGGCCAAGCTTGCGCAGGCAGGGGCCGATGTCAGCCTTGTTGCGCGCGGCCCGCATCTGGCCGCGATGCAGGCCAAGGGCCTGACGCTGATGGAAGACGGCGCGGATACCGTTACCGTGCCGGTGCGCGCCAGTGCCGACCCCGCGGAACTCGGCCCGCAGGATTATGTGATCGTCACGCTCAAGGCACATTCGGTACCGGGTGTTGTGGCGGCCATGCAACCATTGATCGGGGCGCAGACGACCATCGTCAGCGGGGTGAACGGGGTTCCGTGGTGGTATTTCCACAAGATCGGCGGCCCGCATGAGGGCACGCGGCTGCAAAGTGTCGATCCCGGCGATGCCCAGTGGAACGGGTTTGGTCCCGACCGGGTGCTGGGTTGCGTCGTCTATCCTGCAGCCGAAGTGTCCGAACCCGGCACCATCCGCCATATCGAAGGCAACCGCTTTTCGCTGGGCGAACCCGACGGGTCGAAATCGGACCGCGCCGTGGCGCTGTCGCAGACATTGCAGGCGGCCGGGCTGAAAGCGCCCGTGCGCCCGCGTCTGCGCGACGAAATCTGGGTCAAGCTGTGGGGCAACCTGTCGTTCAACCCGATTTCCGCCCTGACCCACGCCACGCTGGATGTCTTGTGCACCGATCCCGGCACCCGCGATGTGGCGCGCCGCATGATGATCGAAGCGCAGGCGATTGCCGAGGCATTGGGTGTCACCTTCCCGATCGACGTTGAACGCCGCATTGACGGTGGTGCCGCGGTCGGCGCGCATCGCACCTCGATGCTGCAAGACCTGCAGGCCGGTCGCCCGATGGAGATTGACGCGCTGCTGGGCTCGGTTCAGGAACTGGGCCGGATCACGGGCCTGCCGACCCCCACCATCGACACCGTGCTGGCGTTGACGACCCTGCGGGCGCGGGTGGCCGGACTGTACTGAACCGGCGCGGCGTCAGCTGCGCAATGCGACATGGCGCAGACTAGACCTGCGGGATGACCGCCGTCGCCTCGATCTCTACCTTGGCGCGGTCTTCGACCAACGCCACCACCTGCACCAGGGCCATCGCCGGATAATGCGCGCCGATCACTGATCGGTAGACCCGCCCAAGATCCTTCAGTCGGCCAAGATACTCGTGTTTGTCGGTTACATACCACGTCAGCCGGACCAGATGCTCGGGGCGTGCGCCCGCACAGGCCAGCACCTCGACGATGGAGCGCAGGGCCTGTTCCACCTGCCCGACGAAATCATCTGTCTCAAAGGTCTGATCCGCCGTCCAACCGATGATTCCACCGGTAAAAACCATGCGGCCCGTCGCGGCGACACCGTTTGAATAGCCGATTGCCGGTTTCCAGTGCGACGGGTGCAGGAACTGAACATCGGTGCCGGTCATGCAAGGATGCTCCGCGCGATGACCACGCGCTGCACGTCGGACGCACCCTCATAGATGCGCAGCGCCCGGATGTCGCGGTAAAGACGCTCCACCACCGATCCGTGCCGCACCCCGTCGCCGCCGTGCAGTTGCACCGCCATGTCGATCACCTCTTGCGCGGCCTCGGTCGCATATAGCTTTGCCATCGCCGCCTCTCGCGTGACCCGTGCAGCACCGCCATCCTTGGCCCATGCGGCGCGGTAAACCAAAAGCGCCGCCGCGTCGATCTTCAGTGCCATGTCGGCCAGATGGCCCTGCACCATCTGCAATTCGGCCAGCGGTTGCCCCTGAATCCGGCGCGCCTTCACCCGCGCCAGCGCCTCGTTCAGCGCCCGGCGTGCAAAGCCCAAAGCCGCAGCACCAACCGTGGCGCGAAAGACATCAAGCACCGCCATCGCAATCTTGAACCCATCGCCCGGCTGCCCGATCAGGGCGGCGTCCGGCAAAACCACCCCGCTCAGCCGAAGCCGCGCCAAAGGGTGCGGTGCCATCACCTCCAGCCGCTCGGCAATCGTCAATCCGGCCACATCGGCAGGCATCACAAACGCCGACAACCCCTTGGCCCCCGGAGCCTCTCCGGTGCGCGCGAACAGCACATAGACATCGGCGATCCCGCCGTTGGAAATCCAGGTCTTTTCCCCGTCGATCTGCCAGCCTGCGGACACCCGCACAGCCCTAGTCGCCGTCGCCGCCACGTCAGACCCCGATCCGGGTTCGGTCAGCGCAAAGGCCGAAATCGCGTCACCCGAACGTGTGCGCATCACCCATTCGCGTTGCGCAGACGTGCCGAACAGGCTGACCGCCCCCATCCCCAACCCCTGCATCGCAAAGGCAAAATCCGCCAGCCCGTCATGGCGCGCCAGCGTCTCGCGGATCAGACACAGGGTGCGGACATCCAGCCGCTCGCCCTCGGCAGCGCCCGAATGGTGCAACCAGCCACCCGCCCCAAGGCGGGCCACCAGATCGCGGCAGGCGGCATCGA
>JBGSRQ010000217.1:0-2045 GCA_041737515.1 Rhodobacterales bacterium
GCCGGGGGTCGCCCCGTTCACGCGCGGCGTGCGCGCCACGATGTATGCGGGCCGGCCCTGGACGATCCGGCAATATGCGGGGTTTTCCACGGCCGAAGCATCGAACGCCTTTTATCGCCGCAACCTTGCCGCCGGGCAGCAGGGCGTGTCGGTCGCCTTCGATCTGGCCACGCACCGCGGCTACGACAGCGATCATCCGCGCGTTGAAGGCGATGTCGGCAAAGCCGGGGTTGCAATAGACTCGGTCGAGGACATGAAGATACTCTTCAGCGGCATCCCCTTGGAAAAAGTCAGCGTTTCCATGACGATGAATGGCGCAGTGATCCCCATTCTCGCCAGTTTCATTGTCGCGGGCGAAGAACAGGGCGTGCCCCGCGCGGCCCTTTCGGGCACCATTCAGAACGACATTCTCAAAGAGTTCATGGTGCGTAATACTTATATCTACCCGCCCGAACCCAGTATGAGAATCGTCGCCGACATCATTGAATATACAGCGAAAGAGATGCCGAAGTTCAACTCGATCTCGATTTCCGGCTATCACATGCAAGAGGCGGGCGCGAACCTTGTGCAGGAACTGGCCTTCACCCTGGCCGACGGGCGCGATTATGTGCGCGCCGCCATCGCGCGAGGCATGCCGGTCGATGATTTCGCGCCGCGCCTGTCGTTCTTTTTCGCCATCGGCATGAACGTGTTCATGGAGGCGGCCAAACTGCGCGCCGCCCGCCTGCTCTGGCACCGGATCATGGCTGACTTTGGCGCGCAGAAAGTCGAAAGCCTGATGCTGCGCACGCATTGCCAGACGAGCGGAGTCAGCCTGCAGGAACAAGACCCTTACAACAATGTGGTGCGCACCGCCTACGAGGCGATGGCCGCTGTGCTGGGCGGCACGCAAAGTCTGCATACCAATGCGCTGGATGAGGCGATGGCCCTGCCCACCGAGTTTTCCGCGCGCATTGCCCGCAACACGCAACTGATCTTGCAGGAAGAAACCGGGATCACCCATGTCGTCGATCCGCTGGCGGGAAGCTATTACGTCGAAAGCCTGACGGCCGAGCTTGCCGAAAAAGCCTGGGAGCTGATGGACGAGGTCGAGGCGATGGGCGGCATGACCAAAGCCGTCGCCGCCGGCATGCCCAAACTGCGGATCGAGGAATCCGCGGCCAAACGGCAAGCGGCAATAGATCGCGGCGATGAGGTGATCGTCGGCGTGAACAAATACCGGCTCGACAAGCAAGACCCGATCGACATTCTTGATATCGACAACGTCGCCGTGCGCGACGCACAGATCGCGCGGCTGGCTCGGATTCGCGCGACCCGTGATCAAGCCGCCTGCGATGCGGCACTGGCCGATCTGACCCGCCGCGCGGCGGAGGGCGGCAACCTTCTGGAAGCTGCCGTCACCGCTGCCCGCGCCCGCGCGAGCGTGGGCGAGATCAGCCTTGCAATGGAACAGGTCTTCGGGCGGCACAGGGCAGAGGTGAAGACATTGGCAGGGGTATACGGGGCCGCCTATGACGGCGACGCAGGTTTCGCCGCAATTCAGGCAGATGTCGAGGCGTTTGCCACCGAAGAGGGCCGCCGCCCCCGGATGCTCGTTGTCAAGATGGGGCAAGACGGGCATGACCGGGGCGCCAAGGTCATCGCGACGGCCTTTGCCGACATCGGCTTTGATGTTGACGTGGGGCCCCTGTTCCAGACCCCCGCCGAGGCCGCACAGGATGCCATCGACAACGATGTGCATGTCGTGGGCATCAGCTCACAGGCGGCGGGGCACAAGACGCTGGCCCCGAAACTGGTGCAGGCCCTGCGCGATGCGGGCGCGGGCGAAATTCTGGTGATCTGCGGTGGTGTCATCCCGCAGCAGGATTACCGGTTTCTCTACGATGCCGGGGTCAAGGCGATCTTCGGGCCGGGTACCAATATCCCCGATGCTGCAAAGGATATTCTTGGCCTGATCCGCGCCGCGCGCCGCTGAACCCCTTTTTCTGTTCACAAGTATCCTCGGGGGGAGGGGCGGATGCAATCCGGCCCGTGGGGGGCAGACA
>JBGSRQ010000232.1:0-4544 GCA_041737515.1 Rhodobacterales bacterium
GTGGGGCGCGTGCCTGCCCTGCGGCGCGGGTTCATGCGGCAGGCGGCGGGGCTTTCGGGTGATCTGCCACGCCTTCTGGCGGGCAAGCCGATTTAGGTGCTATTCGATGCTGCGCGCCTCGGAGACCAGCATGATCGGAATCCCGTCGCGGATCGGAAACGCCAGATTGGCCCGTTCGCAGACAAGCTCGTGCTTGTCGGCATCATAGGTCAGCCCGCTGTGCGTGACGGGGCAGACCAGCGCCTCAAGCATGCGGCGGTCAAAGGCAGCGGGGTCGCGCGGGGTGTCGTCGTTCATTGCATCACCTCATCATCCGACCCGCCGCGCAGCGCAAATTCCATCAGCGTGACCAGTGTTTCCCGCCGGGTGGCCAGTGACGGAGCTTCCAGAAGCGCCTGTTTGTCCTCGGGGGTCATCGGGCACAGCATTGACAACGAGTTGATCAGCAATTCCGGCTCGGCCTCTTTCAGGCTGGACCAGTCGGTTGACAGGTCCATCGCCTGAAAATAGCGGCCCAGAAGGCCCATGAATTCGTCGCGCCTGAAGGCCGCATCCGCCTCGGTATCGCCCAGATCGCGGGCAAAGTCCGCCCAGTCCACGATGCAGCGGCGATAGGGGGTAAAGCCTTCCGCCTCGGCCACCACGCGAAACCGCGAGATGCCCGACAGGGTGATCATGTAGCGTCCATCCTCGGTTTCGGAGAATCCGGTCAGACGGCCCGCACATCCGATCGCCTGCAGGCGCTTTTCCGTCCCTCCGCCACTTTGCGCCGTCGGCACCTCGCGCGGCTGGATCATGCCGATCAGGCGGCTTTGGGTTTTCATGCAATCTTCGATCATCTGAAGATAGCGGGGTTCAAAGATATGCAGTGGCAACCGCGCGCGCGGCAAAAGCAGCGCGCCCGGCAGCGGGAACACGGGAATCGTCTCGGGCAGGTCGATGGGTTTCATCATATGCCTTTAGCTAGGCCGGGTGGCGGCACTTGCAATCACCCGGTCAGGCGAAAATCATCGACGACAAGCGGCGGCGGCCCTTCAGCACAACCGGGTCCTGCGGTTTGAGGGCATCAAAGATGATCATCAACTGTGCGCGGGCAGCCCCGTCATTCCATTCACGGTCGCGGCGGAACAGGTCCAGCAGCTCATCCACCGCTTCATCCGCCTTGCCTGCGGCGTTCAAGGCCACCGCCAGATCGAACCGCGCCTGATGATTGTCGGGATTGGCTTCAACGGCTGCACGCAATTCGGCCTCGGGCCCCGCATTCGCGGCTTGGCGCGCAAGTTCAAGCTGTGCGCGGGCGGCGTCGATCTCTTTGGCTCCGGCAATCGCGGCCGGAACGGCCTCCAACAGCGCCTGCGCGCGGTCAAGATCGGGCAAGGCGACGTAAGACCGGATCATCCCGCCGTATGCGACCGCACTTGCGGGGTCTTCCTCGGCTATCGCGGCAAAGGTGTCGGCGGCATCCTGTATTGCACCCTCAGCCAGCATCGCCTCGGCGGCCTCAATCGCGGCCCCCAGACCGTCATCGCCCGCCAAAGCGGCAACGCGGTCAACAAACGCCTTCACCTCCGATGCAGGCACAGCGCCCTGAAACCCGTCAACCGGCTGGCCCTGGAAGAACGCATAGACTGTCGGGATCGACTGGATGCGCAACTGCCCGGCGATGACCTGCGCCTGATCGACGTTGACCTTGGCCATGCGCACCTTGCCGCCCGCCGCCGTTACCGCCGCCTCAAGCTGTGGACCCAGCGTCTTGCAGGGTCCGCACCACGGCGCCCAGAAATCGACGATCACCGGGATGTCGCGGCTGGCCTCGATCACCTCGGCCATGAAATCGGCCTCGGCAACGTCGCGGATCAGATCGCCTTTGGCTGCCGGTGCCGCATCGGGCTTGGTTCCCAGATTGAACATGCTGTCCCCCGTTTCAGGAATTCTCGCCCTTATATGCGCACCGTGACGGGAAAGGCCAAGGGGCAATCAATCCAGATCAAAGGTCGCAAAGACCGGAGCGTGATCAGACGGCTGTTCCCACCCGCGCACCGGGCGCAGGATGCGGCTGGAATGGGCCGCATTGGCGATATCGGGAGTCGCCCAGATGTGATCCAGCCTGCGGCCCTTGTCGGCACTGTCCCATTCGGGCGAACGGTAGGACCACCACGAAAAGAGCGGGCCCTGCGGAATGTCCTTGCGGGTTATGTCCACCCACTTGCCCGCCTCCATGACGGCGTTGAAATGGTCAACCTCGATCGGCGTGTGGCTGACGATTTTCAGCAGCGCCTTGTGGTTCCAGACGTCATCCTCACGCGGGGCGATGTTCAGATCACCCACAAGAATGGCGCGATCCGGCGCATCCCAATGGAAATGGTCGCGCAGGCCGGTCAGATAATCCAGCTTCTGGCCGAACTTTTCATTCACGGTGCGGTCCGGGATGTCTCCCCCAGCAGGCACATAGCAATTGTGGATGGTGACGCCGTTTTCCAACCGGGCGGCCACATGGCGGGCGTGGCCGAGTTCTGCGAAATCCTTCTCGCCCGCATCCATGATCGGGCGTTTGGACAGGATCGCGACCCCGTTATAGCCCTTTTGTCCGCGCGCGACGATATAGCGATAGCCCGCCGCCTGAAACTGAGCCAGCGGGATCAATTCGACCGGGCTCTTGCACTCCTGCAGGCACAGGATATCGGGCATTTCCTCGGTCATCAGGCGCAGAACCAGAGTTTCGCGCAGACGGACCGAGTTGATGTTCCAGGTGGCAAGTGTAAAAGGCATGGCGACACTCCTGTTCCGCGCCCTTTGCATCACGAAACAGCGGCGCGGTCCATGCGTTAAGGTGAAACGCAAAACGCGCCCTGACGTGCGGGGCGCGTTTCAGACCGGGTTCGGGGGGATCAGTTGATCGTGTAGGACGCGCCGTCGCACAGGTTTGCCTTGTCTTCCAGAACGTCGCCGTCCCCGAACACCATCTTCAGGTCATAGTCGCAACCCGACGCACTTGCGATGTTGACGTTGCCGTTGTTGCCGCTGGGCATGGTTGCACCGCCAAGGATGTTTTCTTCCCAGGTGCCCGAGTTCGCGGGCGAGGCGTAAAGCTCGGTCAGATCAACGCCCGAGTTGTTCACGATGGTGAAAGACAGATCATCCGCAGCGGCGGGCACGGCAAAAGCCAGCGTCAGTGCGGCAGCATAGGGGGCAAAGCGGATCATGATTGCGGTCCTTTCAACGGGCAGCGTGCCGGACGTGGCGCAACCTGCGCCGGTCTTGAATATGTGCATGGACGCCGGATTATTCCAGCCCCCGCGCCGCTACGTCACGAAATTCGGAAAACCAGCCCCCGGACAAAGAAATGCCGGGCAAGCAGGCCCGGCGAGTCCAACAGGGAGGTGAAAGTAACTTAACCTGAAGTTGCACCAATTGCGAGTAAGGGAAACAATACCCACGCAACCACCCACGCCCTGCGACATCTGCGCCACAGGTAAAAAAAGGCCGGGCACAAGGCCCGGCCAGGTCCAACAGGGAGGATATCGTGTCATAACCCCGGCACGACAAGGGGAACTTGCGGCGATGCCTTGATTGCCTGACCACCGGTATAGGTGCCGAAACGGGCAACAATAAGGTCGTCAGGCGACCAATCTGTAGCCGCCCGATTCAGTTACCAGAAGCCGCGCGTTCGACGGATCAGGCTCGATTTTCTGGCGCAGACGGTAAATGTGGGTCTCAAGCGTGTGGGTCGTGACACCGGCATTATAGCCCCAGACCTCATGCAACAGCACATCCCGCGCCACCACACCTTGCGATGACCGGTACAGATACTTCAGGATGTTGGTCTCTTTCTCGGTCAGACGGATCTTCTTTTCCTTCGCGTCCAGCAGCATTTTCTGCGCCGGTTTGAAGGTGTAGGGCCCAAGCTGAAAGATCGCGTCTTCCGACTGTTCATGCTGACGCAATTGTGCCCGAATCCGGGCCAGCAGGACCGGAAACTTGAACGGCTTGGTGACATAGTCATTCGCGCCCGAATCGAGGCCCAGAATCGTGTCGGCATCGGAATCGTGACCGGTCAGCATCATCACCGGGCATTTGACGCCCTGCTTGCGCATCCGGCGACACAATTCGCGCCCGTCGGTATCGGGCAGGCCGACATCCAGAATAACCAGATCGTAAAGCCCGGCTTTTGCCTTTTCCATGCCTTCGGCGCCTGTTGCGGCCTCGAACACATCGAAATCTTCGGTCATGACCAATTGTTCGCTCAGCGCTTCGCGCAGGTCGTCATCATCATCGACGAGAAGGATTTTGCGGAGGGATGCCATGTGTTTGCTCCTTTTGCCTGTCTCGCAGATGCGCCCGGCCCACCAGTCCGGCAAGAATTGAAACAGTTTTCTCACGCGGACGTGTCGCCTGCGGGGGGTATGTTTCAATTTCCCGCGCGCGGCAGTATGGATTGGCCGGTAAGGAGTGCCCATGACCCTGTCGCCCGGACCACTTGAACGACTGTCCCGCGCGCGGGCCGATCTGCGCATGGGTGTGCCGTTGGTGCTGGCCGGGGCCGA
>JBGSRQ010000076.1:0-32408 GCA_041737515.1 Rhodobacterales bacterium
GGTGGCCAGCCCTGTCACCACGTTTTGCGGCACGCCTGCGGCCTGGGTCGTAACCTCTTCCGCGCTGGCGGGGATCAGCGTTTCGGGCTGGCTTGCGGCGGCAGAGGCGGCGTCCGGTTGTGGACCGCGCCCATCGAAATACGACACACCGCGGCAGGTCATGTGCTGGGTGGTCTGCTTCGGTGGCTCTTTAAGGTCGGGGTCAAAGCGCCACTTCTCTGCCCCGGTCACCGGATCAAGGGCGATCACAGTCGAAAACGGCGTGCAGATATACATCGTATCCTCAACCACCAGCGGCGTTACCTCATAAGTCGTCTCGCCGGGGTCCTTGTCGCCCCGGATCTGCCCGGTCTTGTACGTCCAGGCCGGTTGCAGGCCGGCCACGTTCTGCGGCGTGATCTGGGTCAGCGGCGAATAGCGCTGGCCCGCAGGCGTGCGCCCGTAAGAGGCCCAGTCTCCGTCCGAACCCTCTGGCAATGTGGTCTCCGCAGCCGTCATCCGACCCTCGGGGATCGAGCCGTTCATATCGTGCGGATCGTTGAACATTGCCCAGACGCCACCCCCCGCGCACAGCCCGAGAGCGACGCAAAGCACCAAAGCCGGGCCCTGCCTGCGCTGCGATGGCGGTTGCGTGGCCCTATCCCGCCGCCGTGCCGCCGCAAAGCCGACCGGCAACAGCAGCAGGCCAAGGATCACCAGCAGGGACCCGCGCGCCGAAAGCGCCCACCAGTCGAAACCGACCTCGGCAATTGCCCAGACAAACGTGCCAAGCACCACCGCCGCGTAAAGCGAGATACCCGCCGGTCGCCGCGACCAGACCATGGCACCCGAAATCATCATACCCAGCCCGATCACCAGATACGCCCATGATCCGCCAACCGCAGCAAGCCAGCCGCCAACGCCAGCCAACGCCAGCCCGACTGCAAGGATCATGCCCGCGATGAGTGTCCGATACATGGATGTCTCCGAAAAATGAAATGCGTTGGCCATTCAGGCAGAACGCAGCCAGCGGGTGCAAAGTTCCTGATTTCGCACGAAAGATCAGGATTTCACCCCGGAAACGGATCGGAACCCATGCAATGCCCGCGCTGTTCTGCTATGCAAGTCCGCAATGCAAGCCGACGATCCAGCAAAAGGAGCGCCCCCTTGCCAGATAAAGCCAAAGACGTAGGTTCCGCCCCAGCCGATTGTCGATGGGGGGCGATCCGACGGGGGCCAGACGACTGGTCGTTGCATCTGTGGGCGCCGTCGGCGCATCAGGTCACAGCGCGGGTGGCGGGGCGCGATCTGGCGATGGTGCAGGACGGTGACGGATTCTGGACGACGCAAGCGCGGGCGAATTCGGGCGACCGCTACAGTTTTGTCGTCGATGGCGTGCAGATGCACGATCCCGCAGCGCGCGCGCAGGCCGGGGCGCTTGACGGTGCGTCAGTGTTGCACGATCCCGGCGCGCATCCATGGCAGACCGACTGGCGTGGCAGACCGTGGCGCGATCTGGTGATCCTTGAGATTCATATCGGCACCTTCACATCGCAAGGCACCTTCCGGTCGGCGATCGCAAGACTGCAGGACGTGGCCGATGCGGGCATCACGGCGATCGAATTGATGCCAGTGGCACATGCTCCGGGCGGGTTCGGCTGGGGGTATGACGGGGTTTTGCCCTTTGCCCCGCACCCCGCCTATGGCACGCCCGACGAGATGCGCGCCTTCATTGACCGGGCCCACGCGCTTGGGCTTTGCGTGCTGCTGGATGTGGTGTTCAACCATTTCGGCCCGCAGGACGCATCGGTTCTGGCCTGTATTCCCGAGTTCACCGGCATGATCTCGACGCCGTGGGGGTCGGGCTTCGCGTTCCAACGCCCCGGCGTGCGTCGCTATTTCACCGAATGTGCCCTGATGTGGCTGACCGAGTATCGGCTTGACGGCCTGCGGATAGATGCCGTCCACCAGATGCACGACGACACCGATCTGCCTGTTCTGGAGGAGATCGCGCAATCCATCCGAAGTGCGAAGTTCGACCGGCCCATCCATCTGGTGACCGAGGATGAGCGTAACGATCCGTCGTTGCACGAAAAGGGTCTGATCGACGGTCAGTGGAACGACGATTACCACCATGCGCTGCACGTCCTTCTGACTGGAGAGGCAGAGGGCTATTATGCCCCCTTCGCTGCCGATCCTCTGGGCGATCTGGCGCGCGCCTTGACCGAAGGCTTTGCGGGTCAGGGGCAGGACGAGCGTCTAGGCCATCCCTCGGCACACCTGCCGCAGGAATTTTTTGTCAATGCCAACCAGACCCATGATCAGGTAGGAAACCGGGCACTGGGCGAAAGACTTGTATCGCTGGTCGGGGATGACGCGGCGCGGGTGGCGCATGCGCTGTTGCTGACCGGCCCCGCGACGCCGATGCTGTTCATGGGTGAAGAACGGGGGGAGACGGCCCCGTTCCGATATTTTGCCGATTACACTGGACCGCTGGGGCGCATGGTCCGTGATGGGCGGCGGCATGAAATGGCGGCCTTTACCGGCTTTGCCGCCGAAGACCTGCCCGATCCGACCTGTGTGACGGAACGCAACATGTCGTGCCTTGGCTGGGCCGATGATGGCCGGGCGCGGGGCTGGCTTGATCTGACGCGCCAGCTTTTGACGCTGCGCCGGACCCGGCTTTTGCCGATTTATCGGTCGGGCACGGCAGGCCGCGCCACGGCCCGGCAGATCGGCCCCCGCAATCTGCATATCCGCTGGCCATACCGGAATGGCACCGTAGAGGTCTGGCTTTCGCTGGGCACGTCACTTTGCGAAACGCCTGCTATGCAGCAATCCTTGCTGAGTATCGGCGATCCGGTGCGCGACCTGTTTTCGATTGCCGTGGGATTGTCGCGCTGAGGTCGAAACATTTTGGAACCAATGCGGCACCCTTTATGTTATCAAGGTTGACCCCTTACGGAGCAGATTGGTGCAACAGGCCGCCCCGTGCCAATACCCCCGCGACGTTGCGCAAACTTCGACGATTCTGCCGTTTGGTTCGCGGCAGGCGTGGCCAAATGTCCGCGCCCGACATGATCGCCCCCGACGCGCGGGCAGGCAGACCGGGACTTTCGCGGGCAGCCCAAGGCGCGTCAGTTTCGTCAATACGATTGCGGAAGCATGTGGTGCGCGCACTGCACTCGACGTTGTTGCCGTGCATGTTCTGGCGGATGGGTTCACCGGACATGGTTTCCACGAAGATCGCACCTGGTTCTGCATGGCCGATGGCGGATCGGCCCTTTTGACGGTCGACATGTCTGCGCGGCGCGCAATCATTCGCCAGAAGTGCTTTTCGCACTGAACCTTCACACCATTCCCCAAGAGGTCTGATCCAGATGCCGAATACCGTTCGATCGACGTCAGAAAAAGCCCCGGCCTTCGATATGGCGCGGGCGCGGTCGACCGCATTGGGTGCGGAAGTTGACGGCGATGGCACGAATTTTGCGCTCTTTTCCGATCATGCAACCAAGGTGGAACTGTGCCTTTTCGACGATACCGGCAAGACCGAACTTCACCGCCTTGCCCTGCCTGCGCATGAAGGCGGCATCTGGTTCGGCTATCTGCCCGGGGTCGGCACGGGTCAGGTTTACGGCTATCGCGTGCATGGCCCACATGCCCCCGAGGAGGGCCACCGCTTCAACCCCGCCAAGTTGTTGTTGGACCCTTATGCCCGCGAATTGCGCGGTGGTCTGGTGTGGGATGATGCACTGTTCGGCTATCCGATCGGCAGCGATGATCTGGCGGTGGACGACCGCGACAGCGCGAAATTCATGCCGAAGGCCGTCGTCGTGGACCCCGATTTTGATTGGGAGGCCGACCGCGCCTTGTCGCACCGCTGGGAAGACACATTCATTTACGAGGCTCATGTCAAAGGCCTGACCCGACTGCACCCCGGCGTGCCAGAGGCCGACCGCGGCACATTCGCGGGTCTTGGATCGGATGCCGTGATCGACCATCTGCACGGTCTGGGTGTGACGGCGATTGAGCTATTGCCAGTGCATTTCTTTGCACAAGACCGGCATCTGCAGGAACAAGGGCTGGCGAATTACTGGGGCTACAACACGCTGGCGTTCTTTGCGCCCTATGCCCCTTACCTGCGGTCAGGCCAGGCGCGCGAGATGAAGGCCGCGATCAAGCGGCTGCACAAGGCCGGCATCGAGGTCATTCTGGATGTCGTCTACAACCACACCGCCGAGGGCAACGAACTGGGGCCGACACTGTCATTCCGGGGCATCGACAACGCGTCCTATTACCTGCTTTCGCCTGAAAACCCGCGCCACAGCTTTGATACCACCGGCACCGGCAACACGCTTAATGTGGCGCATCCGATGGTGCTTCGGCTGGTGCTGGACAGCCTGCGCTATTGGGTTCAAGTCATGCATGTTGACGGGTTCCGCTTTGACCTTGCCTCGACCCTTGGTCGCGAAAGCACCGGGTTCGAACGCGATGGTGCGTTTTTGAACGCAATCCGGCAGGACCCGGTGCTGCGCAACGTCAAGCTGATCGCCGAACCGTGGGATATCGGCGAGGGCGGCTACCAGGTTGGCGGCTTTCCCTGGCCTTTCCGTGAATGGAACGACAAGGAGCGCGATGATATCCGCGCCTTCTGGCGGCGCGATCCGGGGCAAACGGGCCGGTTGGCGCAACGCCTTCTGGGGTCACCCACGCAGTTTTACCATTCACGCCGCCCGGCAACCAGTTCGATCAATTTCATCGCGGCGCATGACGGGTTCACGTTGGCCGATACCGTGTCTTACGATGCCAAGCACAACGACGCGAACTGCGAAGGCGGGGCGGATGGCCATGATCACAACCTGTCGCACAACATGGGCGCCGAGGGTCCGACCGACGATCAGTCCATTCTGGACGCCCGCACCCGCCGCATGAAAGCAATGCTGGCCACGCTGATGCTAAGCCAGGGCGTGCCGATGCTGCTTGCTGGAGACGAGATCGCACATTCGCAGGGCGGCAACAACAACGCCTATTGTCAGGATAACAAGGTCACATGGCTGGACTGGTCCGCGCCCCGGCAGGATCTGATTGATCTGATCTCGGCGCTGGCAACCTTTCGCCGCGAGGCAGGGCTTGCGCAGGGACGGTTCGCGCATGCGCCCGGTGATGGCGATGAGGCGTCGCCACAAGTGGAATGGCTGCATCCTGCAGGCCGCACGATGACCGATGAAGATTGGTCGGATGCAGGACTTCCGGTCTTTGCGCTGCACATGACCCACCCCGGGGGGCGCCGTTTTCTGGTGTGCCTGAATGCCGGCGACGATGCCGAGTTCAGCCTTCCGGACGGGCAATGGTCCTTGCGCATCTCAACGACAGAGACGCCCCCAAAAGCCCCCGCAACCCGGCCGGGCAAGACCTTGGTTCCGGGTCAGTCGGTAATGGTTTTCGATGCCTGAACTGCCCGGTAAGATGGACCCGGACAGACCGGCAATCGTTCGCCGGGTTTTGGGCTTTTCCGGAACTTTCGCTCGCCCGGCGGGTTCTGTCTGCAGAGCGATACGCTCGTATCCAGCAAAAGGAGAGACATCATGGATCATGCTTTGCACCCCCGCCTCGACCCCGAGGAACTGAACGAAAGCAACCTTGCCGGCGCCACCGTTTACGGCCCCCAGGATGAGACGGTCGGCACGATCTCGCATCTGCACGGCACCGGCGCTTTTTCCAAGGCGGTGATTGATGTGGGCGGCTTTTTGGGCATTGGCGCAAAGCCCGTCGCACTGGAACTGTCTCGTCTGGATGTGATGCGCGACGAGGACGGCACCGTCCATGCCACCACGATGATGACCAAGGACGAATTGAAAGCGTTTCCCGAACACCATCACTGATCGGGCACTGATCGGGCACTGATCGGGCGATCCGGAACCAAAGCGGCGGGCGGGGCAAGGATGCACCCGGCCGCCAGATGAGCCTTGTAAGGAATATGATCTTTCTCGAAGGCGGACGGAACCAGAAGGCCGTGCGTTGCATTGTTATGTTCGGGATTGTTAAATCGGGTGCGCTTTGATGCCCGTGCGGGAGAAAGGGGATATGAGTTTGGCCGAGCCGTTGGTATGTGTAGTTATTGCACCATCAGGGGACTCTGGTGAGCTTGTTGACTTTCTGGCCAGCCTGCACACTCCTTTCGATTTCTGCTTTCTAGTCATGGACCGGCCCGGCGACCTGCGCAGCGCCATTGACCCTGCGGACCTGGCATCGCTTACCGGATGGCCCGCTGCGCTCTGCACCGATGGAAGTGAACTGAAGCGCGGCAATGTGCTTGTTCATTCTGCTGCGGCGACGCTGGATATTGACGGGCGAACGTTGCGGATCGGAACCGATGATGCCCAGCCCGCAGATCATTCCGCCGCGCGGATGCTGCACAGCGTAGAAATCTTGTCGCATGCCTTTGGCGAAAGGCTGGTTGGTGTGGCTTTTTCGGCGACGGACAGCGAAGCAATACTGGCACTGAAGCAGATGTCGGCGCAGGGCGGGTTTACCATTATGGTGCAGGATGGTGCCCCGACAGACACTGGCCGCAGGAACGATGATCCCGTTATCGCCGATCCTGTCGTTTCACCCACCGCGGCAGCCAGGGCACTGACACGCCATGTCACGCAGATGCGGCAGGCCGGCACGACCAACGACGCGCTGTCGGATACGACTGTCGAAGGGCTGAAGGCCGAGCTTTTGCGCACCCGGTCTGAACTTGATCGCGTGGTGCGTGATTTCGAAACCACGAACGCAAAATTGAAATCGTCGAACGATGTCCTGCGGGCGATGGCCGAAACGTTGCAGGCGTCAAACGCGCAACGGGAAAGAACCGAACGCGCGCTGACCGATATCGAGACGCTTTTTCGCCGTGCCCCGGTCGGTCTGGCGCAACTGACGCCCAGTCTGGAATACCTTCGGATCAACGACTCGCTGGCGCAGGTAAACGGGGTGGCCGCTGCAGAAACCGTGGGGCGACGCGTGGCCGATATATTGCCCGACTTCGCACAGCGGGCCGAAAAGATGAAGGCCGAGGTGTTGCGCACCGGCAAGACCGTGGGTCCGGTCGAAATACGCGGGTCAATTCCTTCAGATGGGGGCCTTGCAGATGGCAGGGGTGACCGGGTCTGGCTGCACACATGGGTGCCCCTTTGCAGTGACGACGGTACTGTTACCTCGATTCTCGTTTCGGTCGAGGATGTGACCGAACGCGACTGTCAGGCTGCGGCACTGCGCGAGAACGCGTATCGGCTGCGCAAGACCATGGATGCGGTTGTGATGTTCGTGGGCGTTCTGTCGCCCGAGGGGATCTTGCTGGAGGCGAACGAGCCTGCCATCGCCCTGTCGGGGCTGGACCGGACCGACCTGATCGGCAAGCCGTTCCACGAATGTTTCTGGTGGGCGGGCAACATCGCGCGTCAGGACCGCTTGCGCGACGCCATTCGTCTGGCCGCCAGGGGGCGGTCGGTGCGCTATGATGTGAACGTGCGCGTTGCGGGCGACAGGCAGATCACCATTGATTTTCAGCTTTCGCCGTATTTCAGTGAAGATGGCAGGGTCGCCTATCTGATCCCCTCGGCCGTCGACATTACAGAGCGCAAGCACATTGAAAACAGTCTCAAAAACTCGCTCCGCAGCCTGGAGTTGGCAACGCAATCAGGCAAGTTGGCCTTGTTTGACTGGGATCTTCCCACCTCTCGCGTGGAATGGTCGGATTATCACTATACGATCTGCGGCTACGAGGTGGGATCGGTGCAACCAACCTATGATCTGTGGCGTATCCGGGTTCACCCCGAAGATATCGACCGGGTAGAGGCAGCCATTGCAGCGGCAAGGAAATCGGGAAAGCCGTTTGCCAGCGCCTACCGGATGCAGCATCCTTTAGGCCGCAGTGTCGAGGTGGAAACGAACGGGACATTTCTGTACGGCGATCAGGGTCCGGAGCGGATGGTGGGGGTCACCCGCGATGTGACGGACCTGAAGGCCTCGGAAGCGCGGTTCCGCACGATCCTTGAAATTGCGCAGGTGGGCATTGTTCTGTCGCGCAGGGATGGCACCATATCACTGGCCAATGATGCAGCGCTGGAGCTTCTGGGTTATGACAGCGACGCCAGGCAGGACGACCGGCGCTGGCAGCGGCATCTTGATACGGATCACGCCGGGGCTGCACGCCGGATCACGACGCGGCTTTTCCGTAGCGGGCGGGTCGCCCCGGTGGAATACACATTGCGCAGCCTGTCCGGCGAGCGCCGCCCGATCCTGCTGAGTGCGGCGCAGATTGCGACATCGGGCGATGAATATGTCAGTTTTCTGGTTGATCTGACCGAGCAGAAACAATCCGAGGCTCACCGGCAGCTTCTGATCGAAGAACTGAACCACCGCGTGAAAAACTCTCTGGCCACAATTCAGGCGATGGCCGCACATACGATACGGCATGCCAAAAGCCCCAATGACTTCAAATCGACGTTTGCCGGGCGTTTGCGGGCAATGGCTGCGGCGCATGAAATTCTGAGCCGCGCCGATACCGGCCACGTCATGCTGGCTGATCTGGTGCACAGCCAGGTCGGCCCCCATGCCCGGGCAGAAACCGGGCAGTTGCGCCTGATGGGCGACGAGGTCGCGCTTTCGCCCGACAAGGCCCATGCGCTGGGTCTGGTTCTGCATGAACTGGCAACCAATGCCGCAAAGTATGGGTCCCTGTCGGTCCCGGACGGGCACGTTGACATCGGCTGGAAAAGCGGGGCGAACGTGATCGAATTGACCTGGCAAGAATCCGGTGGGCCTGTGGTGGCGCCGCCGGACCGGACAGGTTTCGGCACGCGGCTTATCGAATCAACCTTTGCGCATGGCGCGACGGGCAATGCCACCATCGAATATGACCCCGCCGGTCTGATCGCGCGGCTTACCATTTCCCAGGAAGATTAAAATGTCAGTCGCAATATCGGTCCTGGTGGTTGAAGACAATTTTCTGGTGGCACTTGACCTGCAGATGTCACTGGAAGAAATGGGTTTCGTGGTGATCGGGCCGGCGGGCAACGCATCCGAAGCGGTTCGCCTGATGCAGGTATCGCTGCCACATGCGGCGGTGCTGGATATCAATCTGGGTGCGGAAACGTCGTTCGGGGTTGCCGACGAACTGGCCGAGGCAAAGGTCCCCTTCGTGTTCTTGTCTGGCGGAACGCGCGATACCTTGCCGCAGCGGTTCAAATCGCGGCCGCTTCTTGAAAAGCCGGTGCAGATCGCGCGACTGTATGATCTGCTGAGCCGCGTGCGGGCCTAGCGGCGTTTTGGTGTCTGGTGTTGCCCGACGGGTTGGGCAAGCCAGCCTTGCAGGAATCGGTTGAATGTGCCCGGCGCCTCCAGCATCGGCAGGTGGCCGGCATCCAGAATGACCGCACGGCACCGGGGCAAGGCCTTGACCAGCGCAATCTGATGCAGCGGTGGCACAACAACATCTCGGCTTCCGACCATGACCACAACCGGCACCTGGACCTTGCGCAGGTCTGCCGTCAGATCGGCGTCGCACAGCCACCGCGCCAAGGCTTCAATCGTGGTGACCCGCGATTTTCGCAGATCCTGCCACAAATCCTGTGCCACCTCGGTATCGGACACACCGGCCAGCATCGACGCCCGCAATTCCGCCGCAAACCGCGCCCGTGACCGCAGGCACCAGCGCAGCCGCCCGCGAAACAGCGCCGACCCCAGAAACGGAATCCGGAACAGCCTGCGCAGAAGCGGTGAGCGGCCCTCGGGCTGGCCACTGAATAGGCCGGTCACAACCAGCACATCCGACACAAGACCGGGGTGCCGCGCCGCCAGTGACAGCGCGATCAGAGCGCCCGTGGAATGGCCGATCAGCCGAACCTTGCGCCCCGAAAACCGTGATCGCAATTCGGCTGCAAACCCATCTATCAGCGCGTCAGACCGAACCGATTGCGCAAGCGCCGCCGCTTCCATCTGGCACGGATAATGACCGGGCAGCGACATCGCCAAAGCGTTGACCCGAGCGCCGAAGGCATCAAAGCAAAGCCGCCGCCAGACGGCATTCGATTCAAGGAAGCCATGAAGCAAGGCCACGTCCTGTGCGTCCGGTGCCGTGCTGCGCGACAGCCAGACCGGCGTGTTTGCCGGCATGACGGCGACAGGGCCAGCCGGCGCTGCGATGGCCGGGGCGCGCCGCGCCTGAAGGAACTCTGAAATCATCTGAACCGCCGTTTCAAGACGCCGCAGGCATTTGCGTCCGTGCGACAACATAGAACGCGCGACGAGGCGTCAGGTTCCGTCATGACCCGATCAGGAACCGAGTGCGGCTAAAAGGCGTTGCGAATGCGAGGCAAGGGTCAAAGGGCGGTATGCTGGAACGGGTCAGACTTTGGGTTTTCGCAGCATCACTCGCGGTGCTGACAGTCACGACTGCGGCTGCACAAAGCACAGGCGACACAGCCGACACGACCAAGGCCGACGCTGTTGATCGCCTGCTTTCCGTGCTGGAAGATGCCGAAGCACGTCAACTTCTGATCGACCGGCTGACCGCCACAGATGCTGCGGCCCCACAGGATGAACCAATCAGTCTGGCGCAGGCATTGGCGCAGGACAGCGCCGGCATAGCGCAGGACGGGTGGGCCAATATCCGGTCTATTGCGCTTGATTTCCGGCGTCTGTTCCAGGCGGGTCTTGATGTCATAACCACTCCGGTTTCTGTCAGCCCCGAAGTGATTTCTCTGGGCCTCACCATTCTTGCAAGCCTGATGTTGTCATGGGCCAGTTCACTTGGCGTGGCCGCCGTTGCGCGCAGGCTGAACCCTGTGATTGCGGCATCCTGGCACCGGGTATGGCGGGCGGTGGCGATCACCACGATACTGCGCCTGATCGGTGTTGGGATGACATGGTTTGGCGGGTATCTGCTGGCATTCTTCGTCTTTGGTCAGGGCGACGGGATTGCCACATCGCAGGTGCTGTTTTTGAATGCCTATCTGGTTTTGGGGGCCTGCCTTGTCGTGCTGCACATCCTGTTCAGCACCGACGCCGATCGCGAAGCCACGGGGACACGCCTCGCCGCAGGGGCGCAGGCCGTCATACTGCGGCGGATGCGCACCATTCTTGCGCTGGTGATCCTGGGCTATCTGTTCATGCTGCCGTTGGCGCAGCAGTGGGGGGCGGCGGGCGTGGTCGGCCCCCTGCGCAGTGCGATCGCTACCGTGGCGGCCGGGCTGGCGCTTTACGGCATCGTGCGGATTGTCCGCGTCATGCGGATTGCGCGGGCCGGCTGGCCGGTTGCGCACGATCAGGTGGACGCTGATGGCGGCAGGTCGCTGGTGCGCGGCGTGCAGGTCGTCATTCGCCGTGTCCTGCCGTATCTGGCGGCATTTTATGTGCTTTTTCTGTGGCAGGTCGCGGTCAGGCGCCCTGACGATCTGGGCGATATCGTGCTGGAAGGCACGCTTTATTCGGTTGTTGCGGTGGGTCTGGTGACGCTTGCCTTGCGCCTGATCGACCGTGCACCGACCCTGCGCGCACCGCTGCCCGCCAGTCTTGGGCAAAGCCTTGTGCATTTTTCGCCGCGCGCCGACCGGATCATGGTCGGTGTGGGCTATGTTGTGGCGACCGCGATGATTGCGGCGTCGGTCGCACTGGTTGTGGTGGGCTGGGGCTGGATTGATGCCGCCACGTTGTTCGCCGATCGTGGCGGTGCCGCTTTGTGGAGCATCGCTTCGGCGGTTCTGGTGGCAGTTCTGGCGGCGCTTGTCTGGTCGATGCTGGCCGCGTGGATCGACACGCGCCTGACGCGGCAGGGCAATGCCCCGGTGTCAGCCCGGTCGCGCACATTGCTAGCCTTGCTGCGCAATGCGGTGGCAATCGTGTTCGCGGTGTTTTCGGTCATGATCATTCTGTCGCAGATCGGCATCGACGTGGCGCCGCTTCTGGCGGGTGCAGGTGTGGTCGGTCTGGCGATCGGATTCGGTGCGCAAAAGCTGGTGCAAGACATCATCAACGGCGTTTTCATCCAGCTTGAGAACGCGATCAACGAAGGTGATGTCGTGGGCGTGGCAGGCATCACTGGCGGGGTGGAAAAGGTGACTTTGCGATCGGTCACCCTGCGCACGTTGGACGGTGCCGCGCATATTGTGCCGTTTTCGTCCGTCGATACGGTCACCAATATGACCCGCGATTTCAGCTTCCATGTGGCCGAGATCGGCGTGGCCTACAAAGAGAAGGTGCCCCGCGTGAAAGACGCGATGCGCGAAGCGTTCGAGACGGTGCGCGCCGAGTTTCCGGCGACAGCCATTCTGGACGATCTGGATATGCAGGGCGTCATCGCCCTTGCCGACAGTGCCGTGGTGGTGCGGGCGCGCATCAAGACGCAGCCCGGCAAACAGTGGGCCATAGGGCGGCGCTATACCGAAGTCGTCAAGGAAGTGCTGGATGCGCGCGGGATCGAAATTCCCTTCCCCCACACCCAGATCGTGCTGCCGCATCCGCTGATTGACCCAAGCGAGGCCGAAGCACTGGCGACAACTGCCCGTCGGCGCACCGGATGAGGCAACTCCGCATTGATCCTTTGACTTCATCCTGCGGAAAAGGTGCCGCGCGATGATCCGGCCGTTGACCGCAACTTATCGTCTGCAACTGCGCGGGGGTGTCGATTTCGCGGCGGCGGCGGCTTTCCTGCCGCATCTTTGCGATCTTGGTATCAGCCACATCTATCTGTCGCCGATCTTTACCGCGCAAACGGGTTCGACGCACGGTTACGATGTGACCGACCCCAATGAAATCGACCCCGCGCTGGGAGGCCGGGCGGGGCTTTGCGCACTGGCAGAAAAGGCCGCTCAGGCCGGGATTGGGTTGATCCTGGACATAGTGCCCAACCACACCGCGTTTTCGCTGGAGAATCCGATGCTGCGCGATGTGCTGCGTCACGGGCAGGCCAGCCGGTTCAGTGCGCATTTCGATATCGACTGGTCCGAAAAGCTTCTGTTGCCGTTTCTGAACGAACCCTTTGACGCGGCGGCAGAGGCAGGCCGCATCAGCCTTTCCACCGCCACCGACGGCCCGGTGATGCAGGTGGGCGATCTGCAGATACCGCTGGCCCCGGGCAGCGATGCCGCCGCGTCAGCCAGTGCCATCCGCGCCGTGCATGATGCGCAACCGTGGTGCCTGACCCATTGGGAGCGGGAGCGGGACAGCATCACCCACCGGCGCTTTTTCAATGTGACCGGGCTGATCGGGATGCGCGTGGAGGATGCCGCTGTGTTCGACGACCTGCACCGCCTGACCTTTGATCTGGTCGACAAGGGGGTGGTGCAGGGTATTCGGATCGACCATATCGACGGCCTTGCCGACCCCGCCACCTATCTGGACAGGCTCCGCTCCCGGCTTGGCGAAACCCCGGTCTGGGTCGAGAAAATCCTGACCGGAGACGAGGTTGTGCCCGATTGGCCGATCACGGGCACGACGGGGTATGAAGCGGCGCAAGCGATCTGTCAGCTTCTTACCGACGCGGCAGGACACGCAAAGATCCTGTCCCGCTGGCAGGCGGCCACCGGGCGTGACGGAGACTTCCACGCTGCCGTCACCACCGCGAAACACGAGGTTATCCGGCAGGATCTGGCCGCCGAATTGCATCAGCTGATCGGTCTGGCCATTCGCGCCACGGTCGAGGCCGCCAATGAGCAAGGTCAAGAGGCCGTGCGCGAGGCGGTGATTGCGCTGCTGATCGCGTTTCCTCGCTATCGCACCTACCTCACGCCCGCATCGCTTGGGGCGGCGGATGTGTCCCTGATGGATCAGGTGGCAGAGACGGCGGCAACCGGGTTGCGATCCGATACTGCACTGCGCCTGCTACAAGGGTTCATAACCAGCCCCCAATCGCTGGAGGCAACGGCGTTTCAGACACGGTTTCAGCAGGTTACAGGCGCGCTTCTGGCCAAATCGCACGAGGATACCGCCGCGTTCCGCTGGAACGCCTATCTTGCCGCGAACGAGGTCGGCGCCGACCCCGACGCGCCGTCTGTGACGCTGCAACGGTTTGACACGTTCTTGCAAGGCCGGTCTGCGATGAACCTGACGCTGACCTCATCGCATGATACGAAACGGTCAGAGGATGCGCGGATGCGGCTTGCCGCCCTTTCCCATCTGCCTGACGATCTTGACGTGCTGGTGCAGGCAACCGCCGCTTTTCCGGAAGCGCAAGGGGTCGATCCCAACACGCAATGGTATCTGGCGCAGACCGTGCTGGCGATCTGGAACCCTGCCGACCCCGACCTTTTGCAGCGCGTGCGCGATCACATGACCAAGGCGCTGCGCGAAGCCAAGGAGGTTACATCCTGGAGCCATCCTGACCCCGTGCCGGAGGGTCGCGTTGCCGGTCTGGCCCGCGCGGTGGTGGCCGCCTGGTCGCAAGATCCGCCGGCATCGCTGGCCCGTCTGATTGCGGCGGGCGAACGTCTGTCGATGATCCAGACCGCGCTCAAGATCACCATTCCGGGCGTGCCCGACATCTTTCGGGGGGCCGAGGGAGAGCATCTGGCGCTGACCGACCCCGACAATCGCAGGCCCGTCGATCTTGAAGCGCTACGCGGTCTATTTGGGCACGACGGCTTTACCGGGCGCAAGGCGCGGCTGTCCCGCGCGCTGCTGACCCTGCGCCGCGACAATGTTGCGTTCTTCCATCGGGCGAGCGCGAAATTCGACTGCAAGGATGGCGAGTGGACGCTGACCCGTGTTCACGACGGCGCGCAGTTGCAGGTGCAGTTTCGCATGTTCAAGGGGATAGAGGGCCCCGGAGCGATCTGGCCTGCCGACATTGGCACCGATGGTGACGACATTCAGATCAGCTTTGACCGGGGCTTTTCGGATGAAAGCGCATGAAGCAGGGTTTCACCCATGTTCCACCACCCACTGCTCTGAAAAGCAAGACGTGTGGAGCCGTGTCGGGCCGTTTTCCGCCGGGGTCAGGTCCAAAAGATGGGGTGCGGTTGCAGCGCAACGGAAGCCGGAGCGCAAGAACATGTCAAACCAGACTCTCCGCGTTATTGAATACGACCCGTTCACACATCAAACGTTTGCGGAATCCAACGTGGCCAATCAGCGCCAGCGCGAGTGGATGCAAAGGCAGGATCGTTCATCTTGCAAAAGCAAGATGCTGGGAAGCCTCAGGTTCGCAGGTGATGGCCACGGCGCGGCAACGTGGCGGTGTTCAGGATTGGGCCGCATCACACGGTCAAGGGCCGTTCGGGCAGGGGCCGTTCGGGCAGGGGATGGCGTGGCCACCAGTTGCCCGACCAATCGTCCGGGAGACGCAGGCGCTGGCAAGTTCCATCCTACGCTGCAGCCTCTGACAGCGTAAGCAACCCGCGCAACGCCTCGTCCGAAAATGGAATCTCAAGACCGCGCCACTGGTAAAGCGAGCCGGGCTCTGGTTGGTGCGCGTCAATCAGCACGGTTTGCCCGCCGCGCATGGATATGGCGTCGGCCAACCCCGAACCGACAAAGGTTTCGGGTGCAAGCGACATAAGTGCGACTGTCACCGTCGGCACATCCGACAGGACAGCGACGGCGTCATCCAAGGTTGATGCATTCAATATCCTGGCATAGGGATCATGCACCAGAATGGCTTGCCCGATGTCCTGCGCGACGACGCTGTCGTGCACGAATACAAGGTAGTTGCCCCCGCACGGGGTTTGGCTTGCGGCTGTGATCATTTGATTTCCTTAAGGTTCGCAACGAATATGGAACCCTTCGGCACACCGCGCATTAAACTGTGACATCCCCTAACGTCGAGGAACGCGCCCCATGGCGACAAGTTGCCAATCCTGCCCGCTGCGCCGCCGCACGCTTTTCACTCCTTTCTCGGAAGATGAAATAACGTTCATGCAGAAGTTCAAAGTCGGGGAGTTGCAGGTTGATCGCGGCACCACGATTCTGATGCAGGGATCGAACAGCCCGCAGCTTTACACCGTTCTGTCGGGGATGGGCACGCGCTACACCACGCTGGAAAACGGTTCGCGGCAGGTGATCAATTTTCTTTTTCCCGGCGACTTCACCGGCTTGCAGGCCGGGTTGATGGGCGAGATGAAGCACTCGGTCGAGGCGACAACCGACATGGTCTTGTGCGTATTCAAACGCGACGATCTATGGTCGGTGTTCAAGGCTTCGCCCGCGCGTGCTTATGATCTGACATGGATCTCCGCCGTGGAAGAGCATTTTCTAGGCGAGACCATTGCCACTCTGGGCCAACGCGATGCCGAACAGCGCATCGCCTGGGCGCTTGTCCGGATTTACCAGCGCCTGTGTGCAGTCGGGGTCGGCGAGGCGCAATCCATCCCGCTTCCGTTCCGGCAACAGGACATTGCGGATGCGCTTGGGCTTTCTCTGGTGCACACCAACAAGACCTTGATGAAGTTGCGCGAGCGGGGGTTGTGCATCTGGAAAGATGGCACGCTTGTTTTGCACGACCTTGATGCGCTGGCCGCTCTGGGTATGGTGGAAGAACGCCGAGAAGAGATGCGGCCGTTGATGTGATGCCCTGCGCAGCGGCAATCTGCGCCGTGCATTTTTGCACATCGCCACCGATTTTGGCGGATGCAGGGCCATCCGGCTTGGGATAGGCTTGGCGCAATCATCACGCAAGCAAGGCTTTCAAGATGTCTGAAACGACCGCCTATACACCCCCCAAAGTCTGGATCTGGGACGCCGAAAACGGCGGCCAGTTCGCCAGCACCAACCGCCCCATCGCCGGTGCCACGCATGACAAGGCGCTGCCAGTGGGCAAACACCCGCTGCAGCTTTATTCGCTGGCCACGCCCAACGGGGTGAAGGTCACCGTTCTGCTGGAGGAATTGCTGGCCGCCGGAGTTTCTGCCGCAGACTATGACGCGTGGATCATCCGCATCGGCGATGGCGATCAATTTGGCAGCGGGTTCGTGGCTGTGAACCCGAATTCGAAAATCCCGGCCTTGATGGATCATTCCACGACCCCGCCGCAACGGGTGTTTGAATCCGGCGCGATCCTTTTGTATCTGGCCGAAAAGTTCGGGATGTTCCTGCCAACGGATCCTGCCGCGCGCACTGAATGTCTGTCATGGCTGTTCTGGCAGATGGGCAGCGCCCCCTATCTGGGCGGTGGCTTCGGGCATTTCTACGCTTACGCGCCCGAAAAGTTCGAATACCCGATCAACCGCTTTGCGATGGAAACCAAGCGTCAGCTGGACGTTCTGAACCGCCAGCTTGCCGATCATCCCTTCATCGCCGGAGCCGATTATACAATCGCGGATATGGCGATCTGGGCGTGGTATGGGCAACTTGTGCTGGGCCGCCAGTATGGCGCGGCAGAGTTTCTGGATGTGGCGTCTTACACCCACGTCGTCAAATGGGCCGAAAAGATCGACGCGCGCCCGGCGGTTCAGCGTGGCCGGATGGTAAACCGGTCCTTCGGCGAGCCGAAATTGCAACTGCACGAGCGCCATGACGCTAGCGATTTCGACACGATGACGCAAGACAAGATTGCGCCGCCCAAGTGACCTTGCCGCACGAAAATGGCCGCAGGCGCGATCCTGCGGCCGCATTCCTGTGCCTTGACGATCAGGCCCGTCCGCGAATTGGATAGTCGTTTGACATGACGAACTTCAGCCCGTCCAACAGGCCCGTCAGATCGGGCCGCGCAAATGGCGCGTTCGAGATATCAAGGGCCTGTACCTGACCCGTCGGATTGATCGCAAACAGCGCCGGTTCGGAAAACGGGCGATCGGTTTCCTGTGGCGAGCGCGGCTCTGACACATAGGTTCCCAATTGCCGCATCTGCGCCGGTGTCAGGCCGTAGCCTACCGGGAACGTCCAGCCCTGATCGGCCATATCCGCCTCGGCCTTTTCCTTGGGGTCGGCGGATACGGTATAGACGGTGATACCGTGTTCGGCGAAATCGCCCAGCATGCCTTGCAGCGTGGCAAGGTATTTCTTGCACAACGGGCAATGCTTGCCGCGATAGACGATCATCATCCGCCAGCCTGATCCTTGTGCCGGAGAGATCTTGCCTCCCCCGGCGGTGGGCCATGTCAGATCAGGAAACGTGTCGCCCGCAGTGAATTTGGGTGATTGCATCAGGCTTTCTCCAACCGCTTGTTGGCCGGGAACATGACGGCAGCGGCTTGTGCATCCATTTCCTTCTTGAACGCATGCTGGGACGCCAACGCCTCTGCCGCCCGAGCGGCGGGGCGGGCGTTGATCTCATCAAGCAGTCGTTTGACATTGGGCAGCTTGTCCCACGCTTCGGCCCCAAGAATGAATGGCACCGCGCGGGCCCAGCCCCACACCGCCATATCCAGCACAGTATAAGTATCGCCCATCATATACTTGCCCTTGGCAAGTTCCGCGTCGATCAGCTTCCAGTGCCGGTCCGCCTCGTAGTCATAGCGGTTGACGGCATATTCCTTGGGGTCGGGCGCGAAGTGCTTGAAATGCACGGCTTGCCCGGAATAGGGGCCGATCCCGCTTGAAACAAACGCCATCCATGACAGAAAACGTGCCTGCGCGGCGTCGGTCTTGTCGGGCAGGAATTTGCCGTGCTTTTGCGCCAGATACATCAGGATTGCCGCACTGTCGAAAATCGCCGCGTCGCCATCGGTCAGCGCCGGGGTCTTGGCGTTCGGGTTGATCGCCAGAAATTCCGGCGAAAACTGCTCGCCTTTGCGGGTATCGACCGGAACCACCTGATACTCGGCCGCCAACTCCTCCAGCAACAGCGCCACTTTGGCGGGGTTCGGCGACGGGTGATAATAGAATTTGAGCATGGGATTCTCCGGTTGCGGGTTGGAATGATGGCCAGCACACCCTGTCGATCTTGTAATGATCAGTCAAGAATGGCCGTGGTCAAGAATCCGTGCTAAGGATGACCTATGGCCGGAACCCGACACTTTGACACCGACGATGTGCTGACCAAAGCCACGCAGGCCTTCTGGCGCGATGGCTATGAGGCCACGTCGATTCACACGCTTGAGGCGGCAACAGGCCTTGGGCGCGGCAGTCTTTACAACGCGTTCGGGGATAAGGCGGCGTTGTTTCTGGCAGTGCTGGATCACTATGCGAAAACCGTGGGCGCCGCACCATTGGTGCATCTGGCCAACCCGGATGTGCGCGCGGGGTTGGAGGCGATGCTGCGCGCCATTGCCGCCCGGATGGATACGCCGGGCCGCCCGCGCGGATGCCTGTTGACCAACACCTGTCTGGCTCCCGCCGGGCAGGCCCAGGTCGAGGCGCGGATCGCCAACCTGATGGGGGGCATGCAGGCAGCGCTCGAAGCGGCGTTCAGGCGCGGTGTCGAAACAGATCAGATCCCGCCGGGCACCGATGTCACTGCGCTGGCGCGATTCTACTGCGCTGTCGCGCGCGGCATCGGTGTCAGCCACAAGGCGGGGGCAAACCTTGAGGCATTGACCAGCATTATCGACGTGGCAATGCGGGCGTTTCCCGCCGCTCAGTGAAGCAATGTGAAATGCAACGTGACGACTGCGGCAGCACTTGCCCTTTCGCCAAACAACCTCATGTCGTATCAGGTGCCCATGGTTTCACCTGTTCCAAAGACCACGCCTGATCTGGGCCCGCTGGATGATCTTATCGCCTGCCCGACCTGCGATGCGCTTTTGCATGTCACGGTGCCGGATGTGGGAGGCAAGGCGCGCTGTCATCGCTGCCACACCATCCTGATGGCCCCGAAAGACAGCGCCATGACACGCATGCTTATGCTTTCGGTGACCGCCGTGGTGCTGATGTTTGCGGCGGTGTTCTTTCCGTTTCTGGAAATCGGGGCGGGTGGGCGCACACAGCGGAGTTCGGTCTTTGATGCGGTTCTGGTGTTTTCGGACGGATTGTTGTTACCGTTGACGGCGGCGCTGGCGATTTTCATCGTGATCCTGCCGCTGGCCCGTCTTTCGGCAATGTCCTATGCGCTGGCGCCCATGGCCTTGGGCAATAAACCCGCTGCTCATGCCGAACGCGCCTTCCGACTGGCCGAGGCGATGCGGCCCTGGGCGATGGCCGAGATTTTCATCGTGGGCGTGGCAGTTGCGCTGGTGAAAGTAGCCGGCTTGGCCAAAGTATCGCTTGGCCCCGCGTTCTGGGCCTTTGTGGCGCTGGTGATCGTGACCGCGCTGAATGACACCCTTATGTGCAGGTTGACCTTGTGGAAAACGCTGGAAGACAGACGCAGATCCTGACCGCGCGCGACGCAGGCCTGGTCGGATGCCGCGTCTGCGCCAAGGTGCATCTGCGCGGCACGGCCAAATGCGTGCGATGCGGCAGCCCCTTGCGCAGCCGCGATACGCACAGCCTGCAGCACGCCATGGCGTGGCTTTTCGCGGGTCTGGTGATGTATATTCCAGCCAATATCTATCCGATGCTGTTGACGACGACCCTCGGCCAGACGACTGAAAACACCATCATCGGCGGGGTGATTGATCTGATGCACCACGGATCATACGGAATTGCGGCAGTTGTCTTTGTTGCCTCGGTCCTGATCCCGATCGGCAAATTCATTGCGATCATCTACCTGGCCCTTAGCATCGAACGACCGGGCAGCACGTCGCCGCATCGTCGCCAGCAACTGTTCGAAGTGGTCGAATTCATCGGACGCTGGTCGATGATCGACGTGTTCGTGGTTGCAATCCTTTCGGCGCTGGTTCAGTTGCAGGCGCTGGCCACGGTAAATCCCGGCATTGCGGCCATCAGTTTTGCGCTGTCGGTGGTGTTTACCATGCTGTCCGCGCTAAGTTTCGATTCCCGCACGATCTGGGATAGCAACAGGGCCGCCAAAGCATGACCAACCCTGAACCTTCCGAAATGGACATCGAGGCTCCGGGCCGTCCATTCTGGCGCAATCTTTCGGTCATCTGGCTGGTGCCGATTCTGGCGCTGGTCGTGTCTTTGGGCGTGGCCTGGCAAAGCTATTCCGGCCGGGGTGAACTGATCGAGATTTCGTTCAAGGATGCCGGCGGGGTTACGGCGGGGGAGACCACGCTGCGCTACCGTGATGTGGTGATCGGCACGGTGGAAACGATCCGCTTCAACGGTGATCTCTCGAAGGTCATCGTATCGGCGCGCGTCGATCAAAGCGTCGTGCCCTACCTTGATGAAAGTGCGTCATTCTGGGTGGTGCGCCCTCAGGTCACGACGCGTGGTATCTCGGGTCTTTCCACGGTTCTTTCGGGCGTCTACATCACGGGTGACTGGGATACCAAGATCGGCACGGCCAAGCTGCGTTTTGACGGCAAGGACGTTGCGCCCCTGGTCGCCCCCGGCCGCAAAGGCACGCGAATCACACTGCGCGGCGATGACGGAAACATCCTGTCGGCTGGCGCGCCGATCATTTTCAAGGGCATCGAGGTTGGCCGGCTGGAAGAGCCGCGGTTGACGGATTCGGGAAATTCGGTTCTGGTCGGTGCCTTTATCGACGCACCGCAGGACAAACGGCTTACCACGGCCACGCGCTTTTGGGATACGTCGGGCTTTACGGTGAAATTCGGGGCGCAAGGGTTTGCACTGGATGTCAAAAGCCTGTCGTCTCTTTTGGCGGGGGGTCTTGAATTTGCCGACATATACGAGGGCGGCCAGCCCATCCCTGACGGCTATGTCTATACAATCTACCCCGATGAGGAGACGGCGCGCAAAAGTCTTGCGAACCGGACGATTTCTGACGGGATCAATCTGACAATCCCCTTTGACGATGCGATTTCGGGTCTGGCCGTGGGTGCGCCGGTTCGCTTTGGCGGCGTTCAGGTCGGCGAAGTCAGCGCCATCCTTGCCCGCTCCGGGGCCAATCCCGACAACCCGACCGGCCCTGTGCAGTTGGTGGCGAATGTCGTGATCGACCCGGTTCAGATGGGGATGAACGAGGCATCGGGAAATGGCGAGATGCTTGATTTCTTTGCCGGAGAGGTCGAGAAGGGCCTGCGCGCCAAACTTGCGACCGAAAGTCTGTTCAGCGGCGCGCTGGTCGTCGATCTGGTCCGGGTTGAAAACCCAACGCCTGCCACCTTGCGCCGGGACGGGCAGCCCTACCCGATCCTGCCGTCGGTTCCCTCGGAAATGTCCGATTTCACGGCAACGGCTGAAGGCGTTCTGAAGCGGATCAATTCGTTGCCCATCGAAGAATTGATGACACAGACGACCGAGCTTATCAGCAGTGTGAACAAGATCGTGTCGTCCGAAAGCACGCAGGCCCTGCCCGATGAAGCCCGCGCCATTCTTTCGAACGTGCGCACCCTGATTGCCGATGATGCGACCCAGGCCCTGCCGGGAGAATTGCGCGCCGCCGTGGCCGATCTGCGCGCCGTCGTGACCGATCTTCGGTCTGCGGGGGCCATTGAAAGCCTGACATCGGCCTTGAAGAACGCCGACCGCATTGCCGCCAATGTGGCGACGGCGTCGGACCAGTTCCCCCAGATCGTCGAACAGATTCGCACGCTGACGGAAAAGGCGAATGCGCTGAAAGCGGATGAACTTGTGGCGTCAGCGCAGGCCCTGATCGACAGTGCGAACAAGCTGGTCGACAGCGATTCAACCCGCGCGCTGCCCGCATCGCTGGCCAGTGCGCTGGACGAGGTGCAGAAGATTCTGGTCGATCTTCGTGAAGGCGGCGCGATCACCAATGTGAACGCAACTCTGGATTCAGCCCGCAAGGCGGCGGATTCGGTGGCCAGTTCGGTGGACAAGCTTCCACAACTGACCGACCGTCTGAACACCCTTCTGTCGCGCGCCGATACAGTGCTTTCGGCTTATGGCGAGCGGTCCGATTTCAACGATGAAACCGTGGCGACCCTGCGCGAAATCCGTGATGCCGCCGCTGCGGTATCGAAACTGGCGCGGACGATCGAACGCAATCCCAATTCTCTACTGATCGGTAAATAACATGATGATGCGCAACCTTGCCATGTGTGCCGTGCTGACACTTTCGGCCTGTGGATCGAAATCGCTCTATCTGATCGACCGGCCCGTTACGGCCGAGAAGATCCGTGTGTCGGTGGCCACGGTTGAGGTGAAGGACGTGACCCTGCCCGCCTATGCCGAAGCCTCGGAAATTGCGGTGCAGGGTGCGGACGGCGCACTGACCACGATCAAGGGCGCATTGTGGGCCGAAGACCCGGCAAGCGCCGTTACCCGCGCTGTGGCCTTCAATCTGGACGAGGTCAGCACCGCCAATGTTGCCGCCGAACCCTGGCCCCTGGCCGACAGCCCGGATGCGCAGATCGACCTTCGGATCGACCGGATGCTGGCCCGCGCCGATGGGCAGTTCGAGCTTGGCGGGCAGTTCGCCATCACCTCGCCCAGTGGCAACGGACGTGAAAGGTTGCAGCGCTTTTCCATCCTGACACCCCTTGCCGATGCGGCGCCGGGCAGTGTCGCCACGGCAACATCCAGAGCGTTGCTTCAACTGAGCACGGACATCGCGCAGGCCTTGCGTTAAGCGCTGATCACGCCGCTGACGATTGCGCCTGCTGTTCGGTAAACACACGCTTTGTTGCGTGATAGGTGGTGACCACGGCGGCAACGTCGATCTGCCCCGCATCGCCGCATCCGGCCTGCCGTTCGCCCTTTTGACACAGTGCCGCAAGGTCCGCGAACCCGAGGTTCAGCGCACTGCCCTTCAGAAAGTGAAGATCGCCGCCCAGCGTTTCCCTGTCGGGGTTCGATGACAGACGTTCGATGATTTCATCGGTTTCCTCCAGAAACAGATCCACCACTTCGGCAAAGTCATCTTCGCCAATCTCAAGACGTAATTCCATCACCCGCGCCCAATCTATCATCCGACCCCCCATTTCCCCGATGTAAGGCATGTCCCACCGGGCAAAAATGCGCCCGTTGGCTTAACAACAGGTAATGGCCACCCCGACCTTTCCCGTTGCATTTTAGGTTTCACGGTCTGTTAAGCCAGGGCGTGGATAGGTGGGCAGCATGAAACACTGGTGCCGCCTTGATTGACCGTTCCGCCCGCGCAAGCGAACCCCCACCCGTCGTGGAGGAGGCGCGGCCCCGGCATGTGCTGATCGCGGATGACAGCAAGGCGCAGCGCCGGTTGCTGGCGCTTTCGCTTCAACGGTCGGGCTACCGCGTGACCGAGGCGCAATCGGGTCAGGATGCGCTGGCGCTGTGCCATGAGACGGCCTTTGATTTCGTGATCAGCGACTGGATGATGCCGGGTCTGACAGGCCCCGAATTCTGCACGGCCTTCCGCGCCCTGCCGCATGACAATTACGGCTACTTCATCCTTCTGACGTCACATTCCGAAAAGAATGAGGTGGCCAAGGGTTTTGACTGCGGCGCCGATGATTTCCTGACCAAGCCGGTCAGCGCTGGCGAATTGCGCGCCCGGCTGCTGGCGGGGGAGCGTATTCTGGGCATGCAGGCTGAACTCGTGGCCAAGAACGCGCTGATCGGCGACACGCTGGGCCAGTTGCAAAAGGTCTACGATTCGCTCGACCGCGATCTGATCGAGGCGCGCAAGGTGCAGCAGTCGCTGGTGCGCGACCGTCACCGCGATTTCGGCCGGGGCGCTGTGTCCATCCTGCTGCGGCCCTCGGGGCATGTCGGGGGCGATCTGGCGGGGTTCTTTAGCATCACCGACCGCCGGATTGCCGTTTATTCGGTGGATGTTTCGGGCCATGGCGTTGCATCCGCCATGATGACAGCGCGGCTGGCGGGCTTGTTGTCAGGATCGTCGCCCGACCAGAACATCGCGCTGAACCATACGCCGGAAGGCGGGCAGGATGCATGGCCTCCCGAGGTTGTGGCCGCGCGCCTGAACCGCATGATGATGGAGGAACTGGGCGTCGATCAGTACTTCACGCTTGCGTATGCCGAGATTGATCTGAAAACCGGTTCGGTCATGCTTGTGCAGGCAGGGCACCCGCATCCGGCGATTCTGCGGGCTGATGGCGCGGTTGAATATCTGGGCGACGGCGGTTTGCCCATCGGCCTGATACAGGGCGGCGCGTTTGACCGCATCAGGGCAAAACTGGCACCCGGTGACCGGCTTTTCCTGATGTCGGACGGCATCACCGAATGTCCTGACCCAATGGGCGAAGAACTGGGAAGTGACGGTTTCGCGCGGATGCTGGGCATGGTGCGGGAGCTGGATGATCAACCACTGCTGGAGGCGTTGGTCTGGCACCTGAACACCCATGCCGGAGGCGAGGATTTCCCCGACGACGTATCAGGCGCATTGTTCCACTACACCGGTTGACCGTCAGGCCGCCAGCCGCACGAACTGAGCCAGCATCCCCCGGTCGCCCGGATTGCCCAGACGTGACAGCGCCTCATCCACCGGCAGCCAGACGGCCGAATGTCCGGCCTCGGTCGGCGGGCCAATGCGGCGCACGGGGTGGGCTGCGTAAACCGTGCAGACCTTTTCCGCCCAAAGATCGTATTCCGGCATGAAGGTGAACCGGCGGAAGGCCCCCAGCCTGCGCATCCCGGCTATGCGCCAGCCGGTTTCCTCCATCACCTCGCGGTGCAGCGCAGGGATCGGATGCTCGCCGGGGTCGATCCCTCCGCCCGGCAACTGAAATTCGGGCGTCGGCTCCATCTGATGCGTGGCAAGCAGACTGCCGCCCCGCAGCAAAATCGCATAAACGCCAGGCCTGCGCCGGTAGATGCGCCCCGGTTCGGGCGGCGTGCCGTATCGTCTGTTCATGCCATGCCCCTTGGTCCTGCGGTTGCCCTGCCTATATAGGCACGGTATGCCAAGGCTGGCTTGCCAAGGAAACCCCATGACCACGCTCTCGCAAATTGCCTGGGACGATACCGTCCTGCCCTTTCAGCTTGACCGCTCTGATATCCGCGGCCGTGTCGTGCGGCTGGACGGAGTATTGGATCAGGTCCTGAGCAAGCACGAGTATCCGCGCCAGATCGAGGCGATGGTGGCCGAGGCGTCGCTGCTGACCGCGCTGATCGGCCAGACGATCAAGCTGAGGTGGCGGCTGTCGTTGCAGGTGTTCGGCAAGGGGGCCGTCAAGATGGTGGCGACCGATTACTACGGCCCGACCGATGACGGCCAGCCCGCCCGGATGCGTGCCTATGCCAACTTCGATGTCGAAAAGCTTGACCCTGCGCTGCCAGCTTTTGATCAGTTGGGCGAAGGCTATTTTTCCATGCGCATTGATCAGGGGCCGGGCACAACGCCCTATCAGGGGGTCACACCGCTTGCTGGCGGGTCGCTTTCGGCCACTGTGCAGACCTATTTCGCGCAGTCCGAGCAGTTGCCGACGCGGTTTTCGCTGACCTTCGGGCGCAGCCAGAAGCCGGGCGCAGCCGAGCATTGGCGTGGCGGTGGCGTGATGCTGCAGCACATGCCCAAAGCCTCGCCCTTCGTTACCGCGCCCGATCTTCCGGGCGGGTCGGGTGAGGGCGGGTTGTTGACACCGGAAGATATTCTGGAGGGCAACGAGGGCGAAAACTGGCGCCGCGTGAACCTGCTGCTGGATACTGTGGAGGAGTTGGAGCTTGTCGGCCCCACTGTTCAGCCGACCGATCTTTTGGTGCGCCTGTTCCATGAGGAAGGGCCGCGGGTCTACGACGCGCAGCCGGTGCGCTTCGGCTGTTCGTGTTCGGCGGATAAAGTGCGCAACTCGCTGGGCATCTATTCGCAAAAGGAACTGCGGCACATGACCACCGACGAAGGCATCCTGACCGCCGATTGCCAGTTCTGCGGTGCGCATTACGAATTCGATCCCAAGACCCTGGGGTTCGAGGCGGTGCAGGGCGATGACGCCTGATGCGTTGCGCCGGGCCTTGCTGCGCGATGTCGGCGCTTCGTCGGATTTCGATCTGAACCCCGCCGTCGCGCTGCCGCCGGGGCGTGTGTTACGCCCGGCGGCGGTGCTGATTGCGGTGTGGGACCGCCCGCAAGGTGCGCAGATCATCCTGACCAAACGCGCCTCGCATCTGCAGCACCACCCCGGCCAGATCGCCTTTCCCGGCGGCAAGATTGACGCGGGCGATGCGGGGCCAGAGACTGCGGCCCTGCGTGAGGCGCATGAGGAAATTGGGCTGGACCCCGCATCCGTGCAGGTTCTGGGCCGTCTGGCACCGCATGAAACCGTGACAGGTTTTACGATCACCCCGATTTTGGGCCATGTTCGGCACGATTTCAGCCCCATCCCCGAGGCGGGTGAGGTGGACGAGGTGTTCACGGTGCCGCTGGCCCATCTGCTGGACGCTTCCGCCTACTCCGTTGAACGGCGGCGCTGGCGCGGCGAATGGCGCCGGTTCTACGCCGTGCCGTATGGGCCCTATTACATCTGGGGGGCGACCGCCCGCATCCTGCGCGGCCTGGCGGAGCGGTTGGCATGAAGGTTTCGGGCGACTGGCTGACCAACCCAGCAACACAAGCCGTCTGTGCCTGTCTGACCGGGGCCGGCTATCAGGCACTGTTTGTGGGCGGTTGCGTGCGCAACGCTTTGATCAGAGTTGCGGTGACGGACATTGACATTTCCACAGATGCCTTACCGCAAAAAGTTACTGATCTGGCGGAAAAAGCCGGTTTCAAGGTTGTGCCAACCGGCGTTGAGCATGGCACGGTTACGGTGATAGCCGGGGGCATCCCGCATGAGATCACCACCTTTCGCCGCGATGTGCAGACCGATGGGCGACACGCCGTGGTGGCATTCTCGACCGACATTGCCGAAGATGCCCGCCGCCGTGATCTGACGATGAACGCGCTTTACTGCACCCCGGATGGGTCGGTCGTTGACCCGTTGGGCGGCCTGCCCGACCTGATGACGCGGCAGGTGCGCTTTGTGGGCGATGCGAACGCACGGATCATCGAGGATTACCTGCGCATTCTGCGGTTTTTCCGTTTCTACGCGATTTATGGCAATCCGGCAGCGGGCATTGATGCAGAGGGCCTTGCCGCCTGCGCCGCCCATGCCAACGGCCTGCCGAAGATTTCCCGCGAGCGTATCGGCGCTGAAATGCGCAAGCTTCTGTCCGCCCCCGACCCCGCCCCCGCAGTGGCCAGCATGGCGCAGGCGGGTGTTCTGGCGCAGGTGATCGCAGGTGCCGATCCGCGCGCTTTGGGACCATTGATCCATCTGGAGGGGGATGCCGCGCCGCACTGGCTGCGGCGCCTCGTGGTCCTGGGGGGCGAGCGGCTGACCGATGCACTGAAGCTGTCCCGCGCCGAAACAACCCTTTTGGGCGATATCAGAGACAACATTGGCACAACACGCGGTGCCGCCGAGCTTGGCTATCGCCATGGTGCGGACACCGCGCGCGACATTGTTCTTGCGCGTGCGGCGATGCTGGAGCTGCCACTGCCGCCCGATTGGCAAACCGATATTCGAAGCGGCGCGGACGCTGCGTTCCCCATCCTTGCCAACGACCTGATGCCCGACCTCCAAGGCCCGGCACTGGGCGCAAAACTCAAGGCGCTTGAAACCCGATGGATCGAGTCCGGTTTTGTGCTGTCACGCGCAGAACTTTTGGCCTGACCCCCGGTTTTCCTTGACCGCTTTCTAGGGTATAGGACCGCGGCACAACCTTGGTGTCACCCCATGTTCCGCTTTTTCGAAAACCTCGTGGACCCGTATGGTCCCTACGAGCAGACCGATGCGCCACCGCGCAGGCTCTGGCCGTTTCTGCGCGCCTACATGCAGCCGTTCTGGGGGGTATTCGCGGTAACGACGGTGCTGTCAGTGCTGAACGCGGCCTTTGACGTTGGGTTGATCTGGTATGTCGGGCGGCTGGTGGATGTGCTGGCAACGGGCGAGCCGGCTCAGGTATGGCAGCAGTATGGCACCGAGATCATTCTGGTGGCGCTGGCGGTTCTGATCCTGCGGCCGTTGATTGCGGGCACCGATGTGGCGCTGTTGCACAACACGATCCTGCCGAACTTCGGCACGCTGATCCGGCACCGCGCGCATGCGCATGTGCTGCGTCAGCCGGTCGGTTTCTTTGAAAGCGATTTCGCCGGACGGCTGGCCAACCGTGTGATGCAAACACCGCCTGCGGCGGGCGATGCGGTGTTCCAGACCTTTGATGCGGTGGCGTTTGCGTCCGTCACGCTGGTGGGGGCCGCGGCGATGCTGGCCAGCGCCGACCTGCGGCTGATGCTGCCGCTGCTGGTGTGGTTCGGGCTTTACGCGCTTTTGGTCCGCTGGACGTTGAAGCGTGCGGGGCCTGCATCTACCGCGTCGTCGAATGCACGTTCGGCGGTGTCGGCGCGGGTGGTTGATGCCTACACCAACATCCACTCGGTGAAGATGTTCGCGCATCACAAGAAGGAACTCGCCTTCGCCCACGAGGCGATCGAGGATCTACGCCAGACCTTTGGCCGCGAAATGCGGATCATCACCAAGATGGATATCGCGCTGACCGTGCTGAACGGCGGGCTGATCGTGGCGGTCACCGGCTGGTCGATGCTTTTGTGGTATCAGGGGCAGGCAAGCGTCGGCACGGTGGCCGCGACAACCGCGCTGGTGCTGCGGTTGAACAACATGACCTATTGGGTGATGTGGGCAACGACCAGTCTGGTGCAGGCTTTGGGCATCGTGGCCGAGGGGATGGAGACGATTGCCCAGCCGATCACTCTGGTTGACAAGCCGGGCGCACCCGATCTTGAACTGCGCGAGGGCCGGGTGCAGATCACCGGTCTGTCGCACCATTACGGGCGCGGGTCGGGCGGGTTGCAGGACGTGACGATGACCATCAATCCTGGCGAAAAGATCGGCGTCGTGGGCCGGTCGGGGGCGGGAAAATCAACGCTCGTCAAGCTGATGCTGCGGTTTTACGATGCCGAAGCGGGAACCATTCTGATCGACGGTCAGGATATCGCGGCGGTCACGCAAGACAGCCTGCGCCGCCAGATCGGGATGGTGCAGCAGGATAGCAGTCTGATGCACCGGTCGGTCCGCGACAACATCCTGTATGGCCGCCCCGATGCGACCGAGGCCGAGATGGTCGCCGCCGCCAAGCGGGCCGAGGCACATGATTTCATCGAAACCCTGCAAGATCCGCAGGGTCGCACCGGCTATGACGCGCATGTGGGCGAGCGGGGCGTGAAACTTTCGGGCGGGCAGCGCCAGCGCATCGGCATAGCGCGGGTGATGCTGAAAGACGCGCCCATTCTGATTCTGGATGAGGCGACCAGCGCCCTGGACAGCGAGGTTGAGGCGGCAATTCAGGATACACTTTATGGCGTGATGGAAGGCAAGACCGTTATCGCCATCGCGCACCGCCTTTCGACCATCGCCGCCATGGACCGGATTGTTGTGCTGGAAGACGGGCGCGTGGCCGAAGTTGGCAGCCACGCCGAATTGCTGCGTCAGCCGAACGGGCTATATGCAAGGTTCTGGAACCGTCAATCGGGCGGGTTCATCGGAACCGAGGATGCCGCCGAATGAAGGCGCTGACCAATCTGGCGGGCTTTATTGACGCCTTCCGCCCCGCCGACGGCCCGCCGCCGCAGGTGCTGTGGCCGTTCATGAAATGGGCGCTGGCTGGGTCGTGGCCTGTTTTGTGGGTGGCGGGCATCATTTCTGCTATCGCGGGCAGTATGGAGGTGGTGTCGGCGCTGGTTCTGGGCTGGGTGATTGATGCCGCGATCTCGGCGGGCCCGGCGAATTTCTGGGCCGATACGGCATGGCTGATCTTCTGGTTCGTGGCGTTCTATATGGTTTTGCGGCCTCTGGCCTTTGCGGCGTCGGCCGCGTCAAACTCGATTATCGTTGGGCCGAATGTGATGCCGTTGGTTCTTAGCCGTCTGCACCGGTGGACGCTGGGACAGGCGGTGACGTTCTTTGACAACGATTTTGCGGGGCGGATCGCGCAAAAGCAGATGCAGGCGGCGCGGGCAATTACCGATACCGCGACCGAAGTGATCAATACCGTGGCGTTTGCGCTGGCGTCAGTGATCGGGTCGATCGTGTTTCTGATCGCGATTGATTATCGCGTGGCGCTGGCGCTGGCGGTGTGGATGGTCATCTATATCCTGCTGATCCGGTTTTTCCTGCCGCGCATCAAGGTGAACGCGGCGGCGCGGGCGGCGGCGCGGGCGTTGGTGTCGGGGCAGGTGATTGATACGATCACCAACATCAAGACCGTAAAGCTGTTCGCCCATGCCGCTTACGAAGACCGCGTGGCGCTGAAGTCGATGGAGGTGTTCCGCGCCCGGTCCATCGAATTTGGCGAAATCTCCACCTGGTTCCGCCTTGCGCTGATGACGCTGGCCGGAATTTTGCCGGTGTTCCTGATTCTCGGCACGCTGTGGCTGTGGCAAAAGGGGCTGGCCACACCGGGCGAGATTGCAACCTCGGGTGCCATCGCGATGCGGATTTCGCAGATGTCAGGCTGGGTCAGTTTCACGCTGATGTCGATCTATACCAGCATCGGCGAGGCGGAGGATGGCATGAACACGCTTGCCGCCCCGCATACCCTTGCAGACGCGCCGGGTGCGGTTGATCTGCCGCGCGTTGCGGGTGAGATCACTTTTGAAGGCGCAAGTTTCGCTTACGGGCGCGGGCGGGCGGGGGTGGCGGGTATCAATCTGACCATTCATGCCGGGCAGAAACTGGGCATTGTCGGCGCGTCGGGGGCTGGGAAATCGACGTTGGTTTCGCTGTTGCTTCGGCTTTACGATACCGAATCCGGGCGGGTGCTTATTGACGGCACCGATGTGCGCGGGGTTACGCAGGAATCACTGCGCCGTCAGATCGGGATGGTCACGCAGGAAACCGCGATGTTCAATCGATCAGCCCGCGACAACATCCAGTATGGCCGCCCCGAGGCAGAGGAAGACGATGTGATCGCTGCCGCCAAACAGGCCGAAGCGCATGATTTCATCGTTGATATGGCTGATCACAATGGCCGCACCGGTTATGCCGCTTACCTGGGCGAGCGGGGTGTAAAGCTATCGGGCGGCCAACGCCAACGCATCGCGCTTGCACGCGCCTTTGTGAAAGACGCGCCAATTCTGGTGCTGGACGAGGCGACGAGCGCCCTGGACAGCGAGGTTGAGGCCAGTATTCAAGAGGCGCTGGGCCGGGTGATGAAGGGCAAGACCGTGCTGGCCATTGCGCACCGGCTTTCGACCATCGTCATGATGGACCGCATCATTGTGCTGGACAAAGGTCGCATTGTCGAAGACGGCACGCATGACGAACTTCTGGCGCAGGGCGGGCTTTATGCACGCTATTGGAACCGCCAGTCGGGCGGGTTCATCGGCGTGGACGACGATCAGAAAGCGGCAGAGTGACAATAACAATCGAACGGCTGGGCCATCTGGGCGACGGTATCGCGCGGGGGCCGGATGGCCCTTTGTTTGTGCCGCAAACGCTGCCCGGTGAGGTAGTCGAGGGCGCGGTTGCAGGCGATCAGTTGACCGGGGTGCGCATCGTAACCCCCAGCGCCGACCGCGTGCGCCC
>JBGSRQ010000240.1:0-1637 GCA_041737515.1 Rhodobacterales bacterium
GTGGGGCGCATCCCGGGGCGGGAGTGCCGATGGCGGCCCGGTCCGGTCAGCACGCGGCAGAGGCGATATTGAGCGACCTTGCTTCAGCGTCAATGTCGGGGCGGACGGCTATGCCTGGTGGTATGTCGACGGGGTCAGCGACGATGGCCGCCGCGCCGTCTCGGTCATCGGATTCATAGGGTCGGTCTTTTCACCGTGGTATCGCTGGTCGGGCAGGCGCGACCCGGCAAACCATTGCTGCATCAACGTGGCCACCTATGGCCCCGGCGGTCGCTTCACGATGACGGACCGGGGACGTGCAGCCTTGCGCCAAAGCGATGATACCTTGCAGGTCGGGCCCAGTTCGATGCATTGGAACGGATCGCAATTGGTGATCACTGTCAACGAGATCGGCGCACTTCCTCTGGTGACTCCGGTGCGCGGCACGATCACGCTCACGCCCTCGGCCATCACCCCGGTCGAGGTTTTGCTGACCCCGGACGCAGCTCATCTGTGGCGGCCCTTTGCGCCTTCGGCCCGGATCGACGTCAACCTGACCCAAGGCCACTCATGGCAGGGACACGGCTATTTCGACGCAAACTTCGGCACCCGCGCGCTGGAGGCCGATTTCACCTATTGGACCTGGGGCCGTTTTCCCACCAGGGACGGTGCCGCGTGTTTCTACGACGCCACCCGGCGCGACGGGTCGGCGCTGTCGCTGGGGATGCGCTTTGGTGCCGACGGGTCGGCAGTGGAAATCACGCCTCCACCATCTGCCCGTCTGCCGCGCACAATCTGGGCCTTGCGCCGCGAAACCCGTGCCGATACGGGAGTGCGGCCCCGGCAGGTGATGGGGATGCTGGAGGCGCCATTCTACAGTCGGTCACTGGTGCAAACCACAATCGAGGGCGAACGCACAACCGGCGTGCATGAGGCGCTGGACCTTGTGCGCTTTCGTCAGCCCTGGCTCAAGCCGATGCTGGCCGTGCGTGTGCCGCGCCGCGCCGGGTGGACGCTCTAGGCCGCAACCTCGGGGTTGCGCCGCCAGACGGCGAAGTTCAGCGCCGCAGCGATGCTAACCCAGACAAGGTAAGGCACCAGCATCAGACCGGCCCACAGATCAACCCAGAAGAACGTCCAGAACGTCGCTGCCACCGCCGCCCACAGACACAGGATCACGATCATCGCCGCCCGCATCCGGTGCAGCCCGAAGAACACCGGCGTCCACAGCGTGTTCAGCCCGATCTGCAAGCCCCAGAATGCCAGCGCGGTGCCGCTTTCGGGCCGCAGTGCCACCCGCATCGCGGCCAGCGACATCAAAAGGTAAAGCACCGTCCATGTGACCGGAAACACCCAGTCGGGTGGCGTCCAGTCGGGCTTTTTCAGCCCGTCGTACCATGTGCCGGGCTGAAACATGGCGCCCGTCGCGGCCGCCGCGCCGCAGCTTGCCAGAAAGATGAAGAACAGGCCCCAGTCCATGATGCACCCCTTCGGTTAAGGGGGATGTAGGCTATCCGCGCGCGCCTGCAAAGCCCTGACGGCGGGCACGGTCCTGTTCTTCCAATTGTGCCAGCATGGAAAGAACAGCCTCGGTCCGGCTTGGATCGCGCCGGGCGCGGGCGGCGGCATCGACCAGAAACTCGACTTCGGGGGCCGGG
>JBGSRQ010000166.1:0-2582 GCA_041737515.1 Rhodobacterales bacterium
GGCACACCCTATCTCTGGGGCGGCGATTCCCGGGGGGGCATCGACTGCTCGGGCCTCGTCCACCTTGCTTTCCACGCCTGCGGCCGTCAGCTTTCCCGCGACAGCGACCTGCAGCAGGACGCCCTGCCGCCGATCCGGGCCGACGAGGCGCAGCGCGGTGATCTGGTGTTCTGGACGGGTCATGTGGCGATCCTGACCGCGCCGGACCGGATCCTGCATGCCAATGGCTTCACCATGTCGGTGGCCTATGAAGGGCTGGCAGAGGCCATCGCCCGCATCCGTCCGGTGGAGGGTGATGTCACCGGCTGGCGGCGCGTTCCCCGGTAAGCGCGCAGGAAAGGGCCACGAATTTCCTGCGAAAATTCAGCCCTTTCACCCACCGCTGCGCCAGATTTTTCGAAGGAAAATCGTCCGGGCAAATCCTAACGCTTCGTAAATTTGAAAATGTAACCCGTTGATTTCAAAGGGTGCGATTTTTTGTCCACAGCGGACACTCTCGCCAGCCCTTCCCTCGCCCGGCAAGCTGATCTATCCCGGACCTGTCCCAGGCCCGAGGTTCCCATGAAGCTTGACCCCGTCCAGTTGACCGCCGATCTGATCCGCTGCCGCTCTGTCACCCCGGCCGAAGGCGGCGCGCTGGTGCTGCTGGAGCGGGTGCTGACCGGGGCCGGATTTGCCTGTACGCGGGTGGACCGGGGCGAGACCGCGAACCTGTTCGCGCGCTGGGGGGCCAGGGGGGCGAACAAAAGCTTCGGCTTCAACGGCCATACCGATGTAGTGCCCGTCGGCGATGCGGCGGCCTGGACGCATGACCCCTTCGGCGGCGTGATCAAGGATGGCATGCTGTGGGGACGCGGCGCCACCGACATGAAATCGGGCGTTGCCGCCTTTGCCGCCGCTGCAATTGATTTCGTGCGCAACACGCCCCCCGATGGTGCCGTTATCCTTGCCATCACCGGGGATGAGGAGGGCGACGGCGATCATGGCACGCTGGCTCTGCTGGACTGGATGGCCGTGAACGGCGAGTCGATGACCGATTGCCTTGTGGGCGAGCCGACCTGCCCCGAGGTGATGGGCGAGATGATGAAGATCGGCCGTCGCGGCAGCATGACCGCCCTGATCACCGCAAAGGGCGTGCAAGGCCATTCCGCCTATCCACACCGCGCGAAAAACCCGGTTGCGGCACTGGTCCGCCTGATGGATCGGCTCGCCTCCCACGAGCTGGATCGCGGCACCGACCATTTCGACGCCTCGACCCTTGCGCTGACCACCATTGATACCGGCAACCCGGCCAACAACGTGATCCCCGCCACTTGCACCGGCACCGTGAACATCCGCTTCAACGATGCCCATACCGGCGCCGCGCTCAGCGACTGGCTCCGCACCGAAGCAACCCGCGTGCAGGATGAAACCGGCGTCGGGATCACCATGACGATCAGGATTTCGGGCGAAAGCTTCCTGACCCCCCCCGGCCCGTTGTCTGACCTGATCGCCCGCGCGGTTCAGGCCGAAACCGGCATCATCCCCAAAGCCTCCACCACCGGGGGCACATCGGATGCGCGGTTTGTCAAGAACCACTGCCCGGTTGTGGAATTCGGTCTGGTCGGCAAAACCATGCACCAGGTCGATGAACGGGTGGCCGTGGCCGATATCCAGACGCTCAAAGCCATCTACACCCGCATCCTGACCGCCTATTTCGCATGACACCCCAGATTGCCATCACCACCGATGTCGCCACCTGCCTCCATCTGCGCCGCACCGTGTTCATCGAAGAACAGGGCGTGTCCGAAATGGACGAGGTGGATGATCTCGATCATGTCGCAACCCATCTTCTTGCCACGCTGAACGGCCAACCCATCGGCTCGGCCCGCCTGCTGACCACGGGCACCACCGGCAAGATCGGACGCGTCTGCGTTCTGCTCGCGCATCGGGGCACCGGCCTTGGCGCCGCCCTGATCCACGCGGCAATCGCGCAGTTGCGCACAGACCGCACACTGACCCAAGCCAAACTCGGCGCGCAAACCCATGCCATCGCATTCTACGAAAAGCTGGGCTTCACCGCCGAAGGCCCCGTATATGACGACGCGGGCATCCCGCACCGCGACATGACCTTTCCGCTCTGACCCCATCCTGCAGACTTCATTTTTGCAAAAATACTCCCGCCGGAGGCTCCGCACCCACCCGGCATGCTGCCTTTCGGGATGACGCGCCAAACCGCCCGTGCTAGGGCAAGATCATGGACCAGATCCCCTCGAAAACCCAGATTCTGCAATGGATCGCCGACAATCCGACGTTGACGGCAAAACGCGACATCGCGAAAGCCTTCGGCATCCGGGGCGACGCCTTGCGCATCGAACTCAAGCGCGTCTTGCGCGAACTGGAGGCCGACGGCGCGCTGGCCCGCAAACGTCGCAGCTACCGCGATGCGGACAGCCTGCCGCCCGTGTCGATCCTGCAGGTGCTGGCACCCGATGCGCAGGGCAATCTCTTTGCCCGCCCGCTGGAATGGGATTGCCAAGGGGCCGCCCCCCGCATCCTGATGATTACCCGCGCCTCTGATCCGGCGCTGGGGGAAGGCGACC
>JBGSRQ010000267.1:0-13089 GCA_041737515.1 Rhodobacterales bacterium
TCACCGAAAGCGCGCCGTTCACGGCCCCGGCCTGCCCGCCTGACACCGGCGCGTCGACAAAGCCCAGACCCGAGCCCTGTGCTGCCGCAGCCATCTCGCGCGTGACCAGCGCCGATACGGTGGTGTGATCGACAAACACAGCCCCCTTGGCCATGCCCGAGAACGCGCCATCCGCACCCTGACAAACGGCGCGCAGATCGTCGTCATTGCCAACGCAGGCCATCACGAAATCGGCCCCCTTCGCCGCCAGCGCCGGTGTCTTTGCGGCGGTGCCAGCATGTTCGGCAGCCCAGGCCTCGGCCTTGGCAAATGTCCGGTTGTAGACCGTCACCTGATGCCCCTTGGCCGCCAGATGCCCGGCCATCGGATAGCCCATGACGCCCAGTCCCAGAAATGCCACCTTTGCCATGCCGTCCCCCTTGTGATTGCCCTTCATCGCGGGTTGGACTAGGAACCCATCTGAACCTTGCCGTCAAGAACGGGCACCCGATGATTATCCTCTTTCGCTGGCTCTTGCGCCTCTTCTTCGTCATCGTTGTGCTGGCCACGTTGGCACTGGTGATCGCCTATTGGTTTCTTGGCCGCTCGCTTCCCGATTACACCGAAGACTTCGCGCTGAAGGGCATTTCCGGCCCGGTCGAGATTGTGCGCAACAATGACAACGTGCCCCATATCTTTGGTCAGACGGACGAAGATGTGTTCTACGCCCTTGGCTTTGCCCACGCACAAGACCGGCTGTGGCAGATGACGATGCTGCGACGCACCGCACAGGGGCGGCTGTCCGAAGTGTTCGGCGAGCGCACCCTGAAAATCGACGAATTGTTGCGACGGTTTGATCTTTACACCCTCGCGCGCCAATCGGTCGATGTGCAGGACGCACCGACCAAGGCCGCGCTGGACGCCTATGCGCGCGGGGTGAATGCGTGGATTGATCAGGTCAATGTCGGCGCGCGGGGACGCGGTGCGCCGGAGTTCTTTTTCTTTTCCAACCAGATCGCAGCCTGGCAACCCGCCGACAGCATCGCCATCATAAAGCTGATGGCGCTGCAACTGTCGGCACATCTGCAGGCCGAGGTTGAACGCGCCCGCCTGTCGCTGATCCTGTCGCCCGCACGTCTGCGTGACATCCTGCCCGATGATCCGGGAACGGGTGTCATTGCCCTGCCGGAATATGCAAGCCTCTTTCCCGACATGGCCCCGCCGACCAAGCCGCTGCGGATGGCGTTTGACGACCCGATCTCGCCGTTCAAACCCGGCGATCTGGCGGGGGCGTCGAATGCCTGGGCCGCCGCCCCCAATCGGTCTGCTGCCGGGGGCACACTGCTTGCCAACGACCCGCATCTGGGCTTTACCGCGCCTGCGATCTGGTATCTGGCGCGCTTGCATCTGAAATCGGGCGACGTGATCGGCGGCACCATTCCGGGCATGCCGGTGGTTCTGCTGGGCCGGTCGGACGCGCTTGGGTGGGGGCTGACCTCCAGCTATCTGGACGATCAGGATGTCTATATCGAGGAAGTGAACCCCGATAACCCCGAACAATACCGCACGCCCGATGGCTGGAAAACCTTTGTCACCCGCCGCTCCATCATCGAGGTCGCAGGCGGCCAACCCATAACGATCACCCTGCGCTGGACCGACAATGGCCCGGTTCTGCCCGGTTCGCATTATGATCTGGCATCCGTCACGCCACCCGGACATGTGGCATCGTTGGCATGGACCGCGCTTTCGGGCGCAGATACGTCGATGACCTCGGCCATGCGGCTGATGAAATCGGGAACCACCGCCGAGGCGATCGAGGCGGGGCGGCTGTTCATCGCCCCATCGCAGAACCTGATGCTGGCCGATGCGACGGGCATTGCCATGCAGACCATCGGCGCGATGCCAAAGCGCGATGCAGCTCATCAAAGCAAGGGTCGTCTGCCGACACCGGGATGGATTGCAGCGAACCGCTGGCAGGGCTCCCTGCCCTACGAGGATAACCCGCGCGTCGTGAACCCGCCCTCGGGTATTCTTGGCAACACCAACAACAAGACCGTGGATCGCCCGTTCCCGAACCATGTCAGCTACCTTTGGGGCGATACCGAACGCATCCAGCGCTGGCTGACGCTGATGAAAAGCCGCGAGGTGCACACCCGTGACAGTTTCATCGAAGCACAGCTTGACACCGTATCGAACACCGCCCGCACGCTTTTGCCGTTGATCGGGGCCGATCTGTGGTTCACCGGCGAGGCCGCGCCCGACGGCACGCCCGAACGCAAACGCCAGCGCGCGCTGGACATTCTTGCGGCGTGGAACGGCGAGATGAACGAACATCTGCCGGAACCGCTGATCTATATGGCGTGGCTGCGCGTGCTGAACGAACGCCTGATCCGCGATGAACTGGGGCCTTTGGCCGATGATGTCACCCGCCCCGATCCGGTGTTTGTGGAGCGCGTGTTCCGCAATACCGACGGTGCCGGGGTCTGGTGTGATATCCTGCAATCCTCGCCGGTGGAAACCTGCACCGATATTGCCCGCATCGCCTTGGATGAGGCGCTGCTTGGCCTGACCGAAATCTACGGGCCCAATATCGAAAGCTGGCGCTGGGGCGATGCGCATCAGGCGACGCATGACCATCCGGTACTGGGCGATGTGCCGGTGCTTCGGTATTTCGTGAACATCCGCCAATCCACCTCGGGCAGCGATGACACGCTGCTGCGCGGGGCAACCAAGGGCACCGATCCCGAACCGTTCCTGAACGTGCATGGCGCGGGCTATCGCGGGGTTTACGACTTTGCCGACCCCGACAGTTCGGTCTTTATCCTGTCAACCGGGCAATCCGGGCATCCGTTGTCGCGGCACTATGACGATATGGGGGTTCTGTGGCGGCGTGGCGAATACATCCCGATGTCGCTTGACCCGGCGCTTGCCCGTGCAGGCGCGGTCGGCATCACGCATCTGACGCCCGCCCCATGATCCTGAGAACCGCCCGCCTGGCACTTCGGCGGGCGGAAATGTCTGATCTGGCGGCCATGCATGCGATGATGTCGGATGCGGAAACCATGCGCTACTGGGCGACCCTGCCACATGCGGACCTTGACGTGACGCGGGCGTGGCTGTCCAACATGGTGGCCGACCCCGAGGGTCTGAACGACGACTTCGTGCTGGTGCACGATGGCAGCGTGGTGGGCCATGCCGGTGCCTGGAGGATGCCCGAGATCGGCTTCATGCTGCACCGTGACCATCGGGGCAAGGGTCTGATGTCCGAGGCGATGGCGGCAGTGATCCCGCACCTGTTCGCCCGCCACGATGTGCCCGCGCTGACGGCAGACGTTGATCCGCGCAATGCGGCGTCATTGGCGCTGCTGTCCGCCTTGGGATTTTCCGAGACCGGAAGGGCAGAGCGCACGTTCCTTTTGGGCGCGGAATGGGCCGACAGCATCTATCTGCACCTGCCGCGCGCTGACTGGCGCGGTGTCAGGCCGCGTTGAATTCGGCCGCCTGCCGAGCGGTCCATTGCACGTCGATCTGCCAGCCTGCTTCGGCTTCGGCCTCGGCCACAACAACACCCGCCTTGTGCAGCCAGGCCCGCTTGCGGCCTTCGTTGAAGTCAAGCGTCACTTGCGCATGGGTCTTCGGGTCCACCACCAAAGCGGCAATCGCATCGGTCAGATGCGCCACCCCTTCGCCGGTCAGCGCCGACAGCGCGATCACGCCATTGCGCGCCGCCGCTTGCACATCCAGCGCGTCACGCAGCGTGCCGTGTACAAGGTCGAGCTTGTTCCACACCTCGATCATGGGGGTTGCCGCCTTGACCCCAAGGCTGGTCAGAATGTCGCCCACATCGGCGGCCTGTTCGGCGCTTTCTGGGTGGCTGATGTCGCGGACGTGAAGGATCACATCCGCCTCCAGCACCTCTTCCAGCGTGGCGCGGAAAGCCGCAACAAGCTGTGTCGGCAGGTCAGAGATGAAACCCACCGTGTCCGACAGGATGACCTTTTGCCCCGAAGGCAGAGCCACGCCCCGCATCGTTGGATCGAGCGTTGCAAACAGCATGTCCTTGGCCAGCACATCGGCCCCGGTCATCCGGTTGAACAGCGTCGATTTCCCCGCGTTGGTGTAACCCACCAAGGCGACGATGGGGAACGGCACCTTGCGCCGCGCCGCGCGGTGCAATTCGCGGGTTTTCGCTACCTTGGACAATTGCCGCTTGATGCGGATCACCTGATCGTCAATCGCGCGGCGGTCGGATTCGATCTGCGTCTCGCCCGGCCCGCCGACAAACCCGAAACCGCCGCGCTGGCGTTCAAGATGGGTCCAGGCACGGACAAGCCGTGTGCGCTGATACGAAAGTGCGGCGAGTTCCACCTGCAACACACCCTCACGGGTGCGGGCGCGATCAGCGAAAATCTCCAGTATCAAACCGGTCCGGTCCAGAAGCTTGACGCCCCATGCCTTTTCCAGATTGCGTTGCTGCACCGGGCTGACCAGGCCATCGACCAGCACCAGCTCCACCTCAAGTTCCGCAAACCGCGCCTTCAGGTCGGCCACCTTGCCCGACCCGAACAGATGGCCGGGCTGCACCTTGGGAAGTCGCACCACCTCGGCCCCGGCGACATCAATGCCCGGCAAGGCCGCGGCCAGAGCTACCGCCTCGGCCGACCCCAGTTCGGGCAAGCGGCGGGAATGTGCTGATTTCAGGTCGGGATGCAGCACATAGGCGCGCGTCGGCACGGCAGCCGTGTCATGGCCAGCCTGATCGCGCGGATGAAGATCATCCGCCGCATCTTCGTCATCCTCGGGTTGGTCGGAAATCAGTCTTCACCCTCATAAAGGCTGATCGGCGCGCCCGGCATGATGGTGGAAATGGCGTGTTTATAGACCAGTTGGGATTGCCCGTCGCGACGCAGCAGCACGCAGAAATTGTCAAACCAGGTGATCACACCCTGCAACTTGACACCGTTGATCAGAAAGATCGTCACGGGAACTTTAGCCTTGCGAACATGGTTCAGGAACGCATCCTGCAAGTTTTGTTTATCGGCAGCCATTTATCTAAGCCTTTTTATTGTCTTTTATCCCTCACCCGTCCTGAGAAACGGGGCTTCCGTCAGGTCATTCCGTCAGTATGCAGGGGGGCGAAGCGAGTTTCCAGCCCCAAAAAACGCGGGCACTGCACCCACTGGCCCGGAACTGAAGCAAACTGTTGTAATTTTGCTTGGTCCGGGTGACGTTTGGTTGCGGCGGTGCCGTCCCGTTTTTGCGGCGCAGCACGGCGACGCGATGCGCCTCGACCTTTCGGATTATCCCCCAAACGGCCCGCTGTCGGCCACTTTGCCTGATATCGAGCGCGGGTTGCGAGGACCCGACGACGCTGCGTTCGATCTGACCCGATCACCCTGCCCGGTGCCTTGGCGGCTGTGTTTCGTGCGCAGGGTTATTTCCGCCAACTATCGGGCGCCAGAAGGGCAAGGATCGCCAAAGTCTCGATCCGGCCCAATACCATGGCCGCAGCAAGGATCATCTTGGCCGCTGCCGACAGATCGGCATAGCTGATCGGCGTCTCGGCGGCATGGCCGGCAAGCGGCCCTGTGGTCGTCAGCGCGGCAATGGTCAGCACGACCGATTGTTCGAAGCCAAGCCCGGTCAGCGCCAGCGCCGCGCAGGTGATTGCAATGGAAATGGCAAACAGCATGAAGAATATCCACGCCACATACGCCCCTTCACGCCGCAAACGCCGGGCAACAGACCCCTGCCCGCCAATCGAATTGGGATAGATGAGCCGCTCCAGCTCGCGCTCGCCGTGCCGGAAAAGGGCATAGACGCGCAACAGCTTCACCCCCCCGGCGGTGGTGGCTACCCCACCCCCGATCAGCGCCAGCCCCAGCAGGATCAGCCCCGGCGAATCCAGCCCCGACCAGATTTTCGACGGTCCCCAGTCGACAGACGTGAACCCCGTCGTGGTCAGGAACGACAGTGTGGTGAATCCGATGCCCCACAGCACGCGGAAAAACGACGGCAGATCCTGACCTTCGGCGTTTTCGATCGCCCCAAGCCAGTGCCGCAGGAACAGAACCGTCGTCACGCCGCCCACCACAAAGGCCGCCATCCGGATTTCCGGGTCGGCCCAGATCGGCGTCGCACGGCTTAGCATGGTGACACCGGGCATCGCCCGCCTGGTCAGTGAAAAGACCAGAAAGCAAAAGATCAGGAATTCGGCCATAAAGCCGCCACTGGCACCCGGCAATCCGCCGATGGGGGAAATGGCACTGGTCGACAAGGTCGACATCGCGTGGCACAGCGCCACAATTCCCGTCTCGCCCGCCAGCAACAATCCCACCCATAACAGCAGCGTCAGTCCGCCATAGGCGGGAAACAACAGCACAGCGTAACGCGAAATCCTTTCGGACGGCTCTGCGATGCGGGTGATCGGGCTACCCGATACCATGCCACGCCCCGGTGCCAGCCCGGAAATGACCTCGACCCCGCCAAGGTTCATCGGCGCAAGAATCGCCACCGCCGTGATCAGCACGAAAAACCCGCCCATCCAGCCCACCAGCGCGCGCCACAGATGCAACGACAGGCTCAGCCGGCGCGGGTCGTCGTAAACCGTGGCTCCGGTGGTGGTGAAACTTGAGATCATCTCGAACCAGGCATTGAGAAAGGTGGTGTTGCCCACCGCCGTCTGAAACGGAATGGCCAGCATCACCGGCAAAATGATATAGGCCCCCATCAGCGCCACCAGATGTGACCGTGCAGCGTCGCGGGGAATGTAGTTTGACGTGGCAATACCGATCATCCCCGACAGCGTCAGCAGGATCACACCGGCATAAAGGAACGGGCGCGCCACATCGTAATCCCGCAGAACAAAGGCATGAACCGACGGCAGCAGCATCAGCGCCGACGACAGCCCCATCAGGATCACCAGAAGCGGCAGATCAAGGATTCGGCGCATAACCCCGGCTCAGAAGAAGTCGATGGAGACTTGCAACAGCCGCTCCACCTCGGGGACATCCTTTGTCAGCGCGAACAGGGCAATCACATCGCCCTCTTCCATACGCAGATCGCCGGTCGGTTTTTGCACCTTGTCGCCGCGCATGATGGCACCGACCAGCACACCTTCGGGCCATTGCACGTCGCGGATCAGCTTGCCTGCAAGGGGCGAGGTTGACAGCACCTGCGCCTCGATCACCTCGGCCTCGGCGTCACCGATGGAATAGATCGCGCGCACCCGGCCGTGCCGGATATGGCGCAGGATGGAACTGACCGTGGTGGCGCGCGGATTGATATAGGCGTCGATGTCCAGATCGCCCATCAACGGAACAAGGGTCGGATCGTTGACCAGCGCAATCGCCATGGGACAGCCCGCCGATTTCGCCCGCACCGCGACCAGCATGTTGGTCTTGTCATCATCCGTCACGGCCAGAACCGCATCGGCGCGGTCGATGTTGGCCTCCAGCAGCAGTTCCATATCCATGCCGTCGCCATGCAGAACGATGGTGCGCTGCAAGCCATCCGCGGCACGTTCGGCGGTTGCACGATCCTTTTCGATGATCTTCACGCGCACCCGGTCGCTGCGTGCCTCAAGCGCGCGCGCAACGCCCAGCCCCACATTGCCGCCGCCGATGATGACCAGGCGTTCCTGCTTTTTGGTGACCTTGCCAAAGATTTCCAGCGTGCGGTTCTGATCTTCGACATGGGAAAAGACATAGATATGATCGTCGGCAAACAGCTGATCGCCCGGATCGGGGGCAAACAGACGCCCGTCACGGCGGATGCCCACAACGATGGCACGCAGGGTGGAAAACAATTCGTTCAGCTGCCGCAACGGGGTGTTGAGCACCGGACAATCGGCATCAAGCGCTATACCCAATAGCTGCGCACGGCCCGCCATGAAACTTTCGGTGTCAAAGGTTGACGGGGCGGCCAGACGCTGGAGGGCGGCCTCGGCCACTTCACGCTCGGGGCTGATCACCACGTCGATGGGCAGGTGGTCGCGGCGGTACAGATCGGAATAGATCGCATCCAGATAGCTTTGCGCCCGCAGACGCGCGATCTTGCGCGACACGCCAAAGATCGAATGTGCGACCTGACAGGTGACCATGTTCACCTCGTCGGAATGGGTGGCGGCGATGATCATGTCGGCATCGCGCGCGCCGGCACGTTCCAGCACATCGGGATAGCTGGCAAAGCCCGCAACGCCTTTGACATCCAGCGTTTCCGTCGCACGACGCACCAGATCGGCCGAATAATCCACCACCGTCACATCGTTGCGTTCCCCCGAAAGGTGGCGCGCGATCTGCCAGCCCACCTGCCCCGCACCGCAGATGATGACTTTCATGGCGTGGCTCCCTGTGCGCGTGACATGCCGACCTCAATGGCAGAAGGGTGCGGGATGGTCAATTCGGGGTCAGTCCTCATCCTCGTCGTCAAGCGATGCCACCCGTCCCCCGGATTTGGAAGTGGTCACAACCCCAAGGCTTTTCAGCTTTCGGTGCAGCGCGCTGCGTTCCATGCCGACGAAATTCGCCGTTCGGCTGATGTTGCCGCCAAAGCGGTTGATCTGGGTCAGCAGATATTCCTTCTCGAACAACTCGCGCGCCTCACGCAGAGGCAGCGTCGCCATCGCACCGCCCAGCACCATGCGCGCCTCACCGTCGACGGGGGCATCGCGGCCCGGCAGTTCGCGCGCCTCGATCGGGCCGGACGAGTCGCCCAGAATCAGCACCCGCTCGATCACGTTGCGCAACTGGCGCACGTTGCCGGGCCATTGCATTGTCTGCAACATCGCCTCCGCCTCGGCGGTGACATCGCGCAAGGGCAAGCCCTGGCTGCGGTGGAAGAAGTCGATGAAATAGCGCGAAAGCTCGGGAATATCCTCGCGCCGGTCCTCCAGGCTTGGCACCGGAATGGGCACCACGTTCAGGCGGTCATACAGTTCCTGACGAAAGCGCCCCGCACTGATTTCGCCGCGCAGATCGCGGGTGGTGGACGAGATCACGCGCAGATCGACCCGCACCTTGTCGGCCCCGCCAAGCCGGGTGAATTGCTGTTCCACCAGAACACGCAGGATCTTGGATTGCGTGACGATGGGCATATCCGCCACTTCGTCAAAGTAGACCACACCGCCATGCGCCTGTTCCAGAAGGCCGGGCTCTACCCCGCGTTCTGCGGTTTCGCGTCCGAACAGAACCTCTTCCATCCGGTCAGGTTCGATCGCCGCCGAAGACACCGACACGAACGCAGCCCCTGCGCGGTTCGATTGCGCATGGATGAACCGCGCTGCCATTTCCTTGCCCGACCCGGCAGGCCCGGTCAGCATCACGCGGCCGTTCGATTTGGTGACCTTTTCAAGCTGCGATTTCAAGGCCTTGAATGCGGTGGACGAGCCCAGCATTTCCGAGGCCGTCACATCGCGGCGGCGCAGATCGCTGTTCTCGCGGCGCAGGCGGCTGGTTTCCATCGCCCGGCTGACCACAACCATCAACTGATCAATATTGAACGGCTTTTCGATGAAATCGTAGGCGCCCTGCTTGATCGCCGCTACAGCAATTTCAATGTTTCCATGCCCCGAGATGATCACGACCGGCACGTCCGGGTTGTCGCGCTTGACCGTTTTCAAGATGTCGATCCCGTCCATCCGGCTGTCTTTCAGCCAGATATCCAGGATCATAAGTGCGGGCGGCTCTGCATTGATCTCGGTCATGCACTCATCCGCGTTGGCGGCCAGGCGCACGGTAAAGCCTTCGTCCTTCAGGATATCTCCGATCAATTCGCGGATGTCGCGTTCGTCGTCCACAATCAGAATATTGCTCATCTGCCCCCCTTGCCTGTTTCGGCCGGTTGTTTTGACCCACGCCCGCGGCGTGCTTCGCGAGGCAGACGGATCACCGCCATTGCCCCGGCATGGTCGTTGCCTTCAAAAATCGCTGCATCCTCAAGCGTCAGGGTGCCGCCGTGTTCTTCGATGATCTTTTTCACGATGGGCAGGCCAAGGCCGGTGCCCTTTTCGCGGGTCGTCACATAGGGCTCGAAAAGCCGCGCGCGGTCGGGCGGCAGACCGATGCCATTGTCGGAAATGGTGATGATCGCTTCTGTCGGTTCCTTGGTCAGCGTGATGCGAACCTCGGGTCTGAAGTCCTTGGCAGAACCTTTTTCAGTATAAGTTTCAATCGCTTCCCCGGCGTTCTTGATAAGGTTTGTCAACGCCTGCGAGATCATTGTTTCATCGACCGAAAGCCTGATCGGTTCATCGGGCAATTCAGACACCAGCCGCACATCGGGCATCCCCGCCTCCTGCAGCAACACTGCGGCACGCAGGGTGGCCACCAGATCGGTATCACGGCGATCGGGTTCGGGCATCCGGGCGAATTTGGAAAACTCGTCAACAATGCGCCGCAAATCATTGGTTTGGCGCACGATGACATCGGCATACTGATCCAGATCATCCGCCTGATCGCCAACCAGCGGGCGGAACTTGCGCTTGATCCGTTCCGCCGAAAGCTGGATCGGGGTCAACGGGTTCTTGATCTCGTGCGCGATGCGGCGGGCCACGTCGCCCCAGGCCGCCATCCGCTGCGCCGACACAAGATCAGTCACGTCGTCGAAGGCCACCACATAGCCTTCAAGCCGGCCGGTTTCGGATTTCCGCACGCTCATCCGTACCAGCAGGCTTTCCATCCGGCCCTGCCGCGTCAGGCGCACTTCCTCTTGCACGGCACCGCCCGCATCCCGCACGCGGTCGAACAATGGGGCAAACTCGGGCACTGCAACAGAAATGCGCCGGTCGGTGGAGCCTGCCGGAAAATCCAGCAAGCGTTCGGCGGCACGGTTCACGAAATCGACCCGGCCCTCGGGGCTAAGGCCAATGACGCCCGCCGTGACCGACGACAGAACGCTGTCGAACAAGCGCCGCCGACCTTCGGTCTGGCTGTGGCTTTCAACCAGCGCATCGCGCTGACCCTTCAGTTGTCGGGTCATCTGGTTGAAGATGCGGCCCAGCATGGCGATCTCGTCATCGCCATCTTCTTCGAACACCTGCACATCCAGATCGCCACCGCCAACCCGTTGCGCCGCCCCCGTCAGCCGCCCCACGGGCCGCGAAAGACGTTCGGCAAACCACAGACCCAGCCAGATGGCCGCAAGGATCAGGATCACCGCAAAACCCAGATACAACAGCCCGAATTCAAACAGCAACCGCCCGCGCTCTGCCTCAAGCTGGTGGTAAAGCCGGACCGTTTCCTTGGTTTCATCCAGAAGCGACAGGATCGACCCATCAACCGTGCGCGAGATGAACAGATAGCGGTCGGGATAGGCGGTCAGATACACCAATGCGCGGAATTCGTTGCTGGCCCAATCCTGAATGACCACCGTTTCACCGGCCTTGGCGCGGGCGATTTCGTCGGCTGTCGGGGCTGTGAAGTCAAAAAGATAGGACTTCTCGCCGCGCGTGACCAAACGCCCGCCGCCATCAATGATGAATGCGGCCAGAACCCCGCGCTGAATTTGCGCCTGCACGGTCGTCAGCACCGGGCGCAGGTCCTCATCCGCCAGAAAGAAGGTCGATTGCTTCGTGACGTTCAGCGAGGCCGCAAACGCCTCGGCATCATTGGTCAGGTCCTTGGTGTGTTCATTCTCATACGCCTCGGCAGCAGACAGCGAATTGCCGACCACTTGCCGCACCCGATCGGAAAACCAGCCCTCAAGGCCCACGTTGATGGTGACAACGGCAAAGATCGCGACCAGAACCGTGGGTGTAAGGGCCACCAGCGCAAACACGCCAGACAGCCGCAGATGCAGACGCGACCCCGCCGACTGGCTGCGCCGGTCTGACCAGATGCGCGCGACGCGGGCCAGAACCAGTGCGGCCACGACCAGAACATACACAAGGTCCGCCAGCAGAACGAATCGCAGCGCAGGCGAGGATGCGCCCTGATTGAGCGGACCCATCACCAGCAGCGTTGAAATCGCCAGCACCGGCCCCAGCACGACCAGCCCCAGCGTCATCATCGTCTGCACACGGCGCAAACGGCGCAGGCGCGACAACCTGACCCATGTATTGCTGTGAACCGCGCTCGCCACCGAAACACCCCCGTCAACGCGGTGGCCTGCAACACAGCCTCAACCTGCATCCCGTAGCAGGAATCGTGGTCAGGCCCGCAAGACACGCATGATGTTGCGGTTTTACATCAGTTTGCGGCGGCGTGTCACGCGAATATCCAACTCGGTGATCTTCTTGCGCAACGTATTGCGGTTGATCCCCAGAAGATCGGCGCATTTCGCCTGATTGCCTGCGGTGGCGTCCAGCGCAATCTCGATCAGCGGGGCCTCAACCTCGCGCAGGATGCGCTGATAGACGCCTGCGGGGGGCAGTTGCCCGCCATGCAGATCGAAATACCGCTTGAGGTGGCGGCCAACCGACGCCGACAGTTTATCCGCTTCGGGTGCGCCTTTCAGGGGTTCCATCATCGGCTGCGAACCCAAGACCGCCTCAACTTCGGCCCGTGTGATCTCGGGTTCTGACGAAGTGGCCATCAGGCGACGAAGGGTGTTTTCCAACTGGCGCACATTGCCCGGCCAGCCAAAGCCGCGCACCAGTGCCGTGGCCTCGGGCGACATCCGGCGCAACGACCCGAAATCCCGTTCGCCCCGCGCAAGGAAATGTTCCGCAAGCAAAGGAATATCATCGACCCGTTCGCGCAGTGACGGCACATGCAGCGTCACACCGCCCAGACGGTAGAACAGATCCTGCCGGAACTGGCCTGATTCGATGCGGGCGGCCAGATCAATCTGGCTGGTTGCCATGATGCGGGGGGCCGTGTCGCCCAGCATATCCAGCATCCGCACCGTTCGGGCCTGGGTTTCATCATCGAAATCCGCGACCTCGTCAAACACCAGACTGCCGCCCCGCGCCCGCGCCAGCAGCGACGATGGCCCGTCGATGCCCTGCAGATCGCCACCCTGAGCGACGACAAAAGGCATCGTTCGGCGGTCGGAAAAATCGTGGATCGCGCGGGCGATCAGCGATTTTCCAGTGCCCGATTCGCCGGTGACAAGCACAGCAAGGTCGGTGTTCATCACCCGCGCCACCAGACGGTACAGCGCCTGCATCGC